>PIVS01000079.1 GCA_003353855.1 Desulfobacteraceae bacterium | reverse complement strand
GATATTGAGGAAATCAAGGACACCTTTGTCCAATTCATCAATTCCGTCCCCTTTTACGGCCTGGCCATCCTCTGCCTGGACAATGAGCATGTCCAGGACATCCTGCCCAGAATCCATGTCAGGTACACCACCTTTGGCATGAGCGCCCAATCAGACCTCCAGGCCAGGGACATCAGTTATCTGAACGGGAAAAGTCACTTTTCGGTATTTTACCAAGAGGTTAATCTTGGCCGGATCGACCTGAACATTGCCGGCCAGCACAACATATCCAATGCCCTGGCTGGAATTGCCACGGGCCTGGAACTAAAAATACCCTTTGCCACCATAAAAGAAGCCCTGGAAGAGATGAAGGGCGTCAAACGCCGCCTTGAAACAAAAGGAGAAAAAAAGGGCATCATCGTCATGGATGATTATGGCCACCACCCCACGGAAATCATGGCCACCCTGTCGGCTGTCCGGGAAAGTTATGCGGACAAACGCCTCATCGTTGTGTTCCAGCCCCATCGTTATTCAAGAACCCAGGCCCTGTTTGATGAATTCACCCGATCCTTTTACCAGTCGGACATATTGATTGTACTGCCCATTTATGCGGCCAGTGAGACTCCAATTGAAGGGGTGGATTCAAAAACTCTGTGTGAAGGCATCCGGGCCCATGGCCATAAGGATGCCTCTTTTGCACCGGATTTTACCCAGGGATTGTCCATGATCACACACAAGGTGCGCCGTGGGGATATGGTCCTCACCCTGGGGGCGGGAGACATCTACACCCTTGGAGAAAAACTTACGGAGATCTTATAAAAGACAATGACAGCTGACAATAAATATAAAGACCTCCTGGAAAAATTTACACTGCTGTCCCAGGAGCTCATGAGCAAACATACAAGCTTCAGGGTCGGCGGTCCTGCTGATCTTCTGGCACAGCCCAGGGACAAGCAGACCCTTACCTCCATTCTGGAAACTGCCAAAAAAGAAAGTATTCGTGTCACTATCTTAGGCGGCGGTACCAATACCCTGGTCTCTGACAAGGGGATTCGGGGACTTGTCATTGTTCTAAGTGCTCTTAAATCCAACCCCTGCATGGTTGAAAATACAGATAAATCCCAGGAGGATAAAAAAACCATAAGAGCCGATGGGGGAGAACGGTTGTCAACGGTGGTAAAATTTGCCATGGACCAGGGGCTTTCCGGACTTGAATTTGCCGCCGGCATCCCCGGCACCCTGGGGGGTGCCATAATGATGAATGCGGGAACAGCAGCCTGGGATATTTCCCGGGTAATTGACTGTGTGGATGTCATTGACACCAAAACCCTGACCTGTCATACCATTAAAAGAAAAAATCTTGCCTTTTCCTATCGGCAGCTTCAATTAGGGGACAAAATTATTGTGGGGGCTCATCTGACCCTTGCAAAGGCTGACCCCGGGATAATAAAAAAAGGGTTTGACCAAAACCTTAAAACCAAAAACAGAACCCAGCCCGTATTCCTGGCCAGTGCCGGATGCTTTTTTAAAAACCCGTCCACCGGCTCCCCTGCCGGCAAACTTATTGAAGATGCAGGTTTAAAGGGAATACAGATCAATGGCGCCCAGGTATCAGAACTTCATGCCAATTTTATTGTCAATACCGACAATGCCAGGTGTGAAGATATATTGGCCCTGAAAAATCTGGTTCAAAAAACCGTGTTTGAGAAATTTAAGATTAAACTTGAAACCGAGGTAAAAGTAACCGGTGAATAAAAAAATTAAACAAAACAAGTATAAGCCTGAACCGGCCGTTTCCAAGGGGGATTTGCCCACATCTGCCAACCGGAATAAACCCAGTAAAAAATTTTTCATCTCCCTTGGTTTAGTTATCCTGATGAGCCTCTCCTCCATCTGGGTCTACGATGCCATCACCCAATGCCCTGTTTTTAACATCAGACAGTTGGATATTTCAGGGACCAAAAGAGTGGAAAAAAATGAAATAATACAACTTGCAGGAATAACAGAGCAGACCAACCTGTTTGAGATAAATCTGAAAAGTATAGAGCAGAAAATCACCTGCCATCCCTGGATTGCCGAGGCTTCGGCCAAACGTTCCTTTTTTTCAACCCTTATTTTGACCATTGTTGAACAAGACCCCCTGGCCATTGTTAATATTGAAAACCTGACCGATATTATCATTAACACCCAGGGACACCCCTTTAAGGAATATGAACCCCAAAAAGATCAGCTTAGTTTTTTACCGGTCATATCCGGGGCGGACCTGACCCAGGCCGGTAACACCTTTCAGTTTGAAGGCCCCCTGTTTAACTCCATAATGAATCTTCTGAAAACCCGGGGATTTGGCAGGATCAATGATATCATTGGAAATGAAAACATCGGCATCACCATTCAAGCCCAGGACATTTACAATAAAAAGACGGAAAATATCCAAAGCATCATGCCTGTAAAACTTGGATTTGACCGGTTTGAGGAAAAACGAATCAAGGCGATAAAAATCAGTGAATATATTGATAAAAATTTTCCAGACAAAGCCATCAGCGCCATGGATCTTTTTGATATCGAAAAAATATTTATCACAACTAAAGAGACGAATACTCTGCACCACAATATAGAAAGGGGGGTTTAATTTTGCAGGGAAATGAAAAAATAATAGTAGGTCTGGACATCGGCACGACCAAGATTACTGCGGTTGTTGGAGAGATGCTGGATGATGAAATCAACATCATCGGCGTGGGTTCCCACCCCTCCACAGGACTTCGCAAGGGATCTGTGGTCAACATCGAATCCACTGTGGACTCCATTCGAAAAGCAATTGCAGAAGCGGAACTCATGGCCGGCTGTGACATTTCATCTGTATATGTGGGGATTGCAGGGAACCATATCAAAGGATTTAACAGTCACGGGATCATTGCCATCAAGGGCCGGGAAATAATGGAAAATGATGTGGAAAGGGTAATTGACGCGGCCAAAGCAGTTGCCATTCCCACGGACCGGGAAATTATCCACGTCATTCCCCAGGAATTTATTGTGGATGACATGGAGTCCATTCAAAATCCGGTGGGCATGACCGCCATCCGCCTTGAAGCAAAAATTCATATTGTCACAGGAGCTGTCTCATCTGCAAGAAATATAGTGAAATGCTGCAACAAGGCAGGCCTTGAAGTATGTGATATTGTCCTTGAATCCCTGGCCTCGGGACAGGCAGTACTCACCAATGAAGAAAAAGAACTGGGATGTATGCTGGCTGATATGGGCGGGGGCACCACAGACCTTGCCCTGTTTAAGGATAACAATGTCAAATTTATATATGAGCTGACCGTGGGGGGCCATAACCTGACCAATGATATTTCCATCGGACTTAGAACCCCCCTGCCCGAAGCTGAAAAGATTAAAATAGAACATGGCACCTGTGTACCCCAAAATGTAAAATCAGGGGCCACCATTGAGGTGCCGGCGGTTGGCGGCAGGGCGCCTAGAAAGCTGTCCAAGGGAATTCTGGCTGAAATCCTTGAACCCAGAGTAGATGAAATTTTTTCCCTGTTGAAAAAAGAGATCTTCTCCAACGGGCTTGAAAATTCCTTTCCCGCCGGATTTGTCCTGACAGGCGGCAGTGTGGTACTGAACGGCATTTCAGAAGTTGCAGAATCGGTTTTTAACGTACCGGTAAGAATTGGCGAACCCAATAATATCGGCGGATTAAAGGATATTGTAAAAAATCCTGCCTATGCCACAGCGGTGGGGCTTGTGATTTTCGGCAGCGATGCAGCCTGCAAAATCGATTTTAAAGAAACAGATGCGCATGGTTTAAACACCATAATAACAAGAATGAAACAGTGGTTTAAAGATATCATATAACTTTTAGGGAGGTGGATATGACGTTTTCTTATGTAGAGAGTGACAATTCGGCAAAAATTAAGGTTATCGGTGTTGGCGGAGCCGGCGGAAATGCGGTTAACAACATGATAGATGCAAAACTTAAAGGGGTTAAATTCATCGTTGCAAATACCGATGCCCAGGCCCTTGAATCATCCAAGGCAGAAATAAAAATCCAGCTGGGAACGGAACTGACTCAAGGGTTGGGGGCCGGGGCCAATCCCACCACAGGCCGCGAAGCTGCCCTGGAGAGTAATGATGAAATCAGAGATGCGTTGCAGGACAGCCACATGGTCTTTATCACCGCAGGATTTGGTGGTGGAACCGGTACGGGTGCGGCACCCATTATCGCTGAAATCTGTAAGGAGTTAGGCATTCTCACCGTGGCTGTTGCCTCCAAGCCCTTTTCCTTTGAAGGCAAAAAAAGGGAAAGACAAGCTCTGGATGGACTGGACAAGCTCCATGGGATCACAGATACCGTCATCACCATCCCCAATGACAGACTTCGGGGCATTGCGCCCAAGGGAGCCAGGATGGTTGACATGTTCATCAAAGCCGATGAAATCCTTCACCATTCCGTCAAGGGAATTACCGATTTGATCATGATGCCGGGGCACGTCAACCTTGACTTTGCAGATGTGAAAGCCACCATGCAAAAGGCAGGCAAAGCGCTCATGGGAATCGGTATTGCATCAGGAGAAAACCGGGCCATTGAAGCAGCTGAAAAAGCCATATCCCAACCCCTGCTGGAAGACATTTCCATTTCAGGCGCCAAGGGGGTTCTAATGAACATCACCTCCAGTTCCGACCTGACCCTTGACGAAATGACCGAAGCCTCGGACCGCATCCACCAGGAAGTTGGGGATGATGCCGATATCATCTGGGGACAGACCTTTGATGATGAACTTGGAGATGAAATGCGGATCACCGTTATTGCCACGGGTATTGGTATGGACGAACCCCAGCTGGCTGAAAACATGCACCGGTTTGATCCCAAAGCCCAGGCAGTTGCTCCGGCTCCGGCACCCCAGGCGGGTTACGCCCAGCAGGTTAATTCCCAGCAGGTTAATTCCCAGCAGGTTAATTCCCAGCCAGCCTATGCCGGAACAATGGCAGCTGCCATGCCCATGGGAGCTGCCCAGCCCGACAATTCCATTGTCAGGGGACAAGTCAGAACCCCCACCCAGGAAGAGCTTGCCAATTGGAATGAATTTGACAACCCGGTCCGGGTAACCCAGAAAAAAGTTGTCGGCGATGAAGCAATGGTAAATAATTACCCGCCCATGGCATTTGATAATGATGATCTGGAGGTACCCACATTTTTAAGAAGAAAAGCTGACTGATAGATGAAAAAAAGACTTAAACCGGGCCCCCATGAACAAGGGGCCGGCGAACAAGGGGCGATTATAAAACGTGGCAAAGGGCTGGTCAAGGTGGCCCTTGTCTACCCCAATACCTACAAGGCAGGCATGTCAAGTCTAGGATTCCAGACCGTATACCGACTGGCAAATGATGTGGAAAACATTGGCTGTGAGCGAGTATTTTTACCTGATCCGCGACAACAAAACAGGAAGATCAAAAGCCTTGAAACCGGTTTAAGCCTTGATAAATTTGACATTATTTTGTTCTCAATTTCCTTTGAGAACGATTTTTTACATATTGTCCAACTCCTGAAAGAAGCAGGCATCCCCCCGGGATCATCCCATCGAAACCACACCCACCCCCTGGTGGTCGCAGGGGGCGTTGCCTGTTTTTTAAACCCGGAGCCCATTGCCCCCTTCATGGATCTTTTCCTGGTCGGGGAAGCAGAATGCCTGCTGGATGTTTTCTTTGAACTATTCCAAAAAGCCGAAAATAGACCAGCCCTTCTATCCACCATAGAAACCAGACTGCCGGGTGCCTATGTTCCGTCCCAACATCTTCCCATTCTCTATTCCAACCAAGAGATTCCTTCCAGTTCTCCTCTTGCCAAAATCCAGGTGCAATACCTTGATACCCTTGATCGGGTAAAGACCACCACCACCATCATGACGTCCCAAACAGCCTTTAAGGAGACCTTCCTCATCGAAACCCTGAAGGGCTGCCCCCACGGATGCCGATTCTGTACGGCAGGATTCATCTACCGTCCGCCCAGAATATATCCCACAAAAAATATTTACCAGGCCATAGATGAGGCAAAGGAGAGGACCAAGAAAATCGGATTGGTAAGTTCGGCCATCCTGGACCACCCGGATATCCACAGCATCTGCCAATATGCCAGGGACCGGGGTCTGAAACTATCTTTTTCTTCCCTTAGGGCAGATAAGCTAAATGATCAAATCATCCAACTTCTATCCGATTCCGGAGTAAAAACCGCCACCATTGCACCGGAAGCAGGATCACAGCGGATGCGAAATATCATCAATAAAAAAATTACCGCCGGGCAGATTCTCCATGCCGCTAAAAGGCTTGTGGATGAGGGGATTATCAATCTAAAACTTTATTTTATGATTGGCCTTCCCTTTGAAAATGACCAGGATGTGGAAGAAATTGTCTCCCTGACCCTTGCCATAAAAGCTGTTTTTTTAGAAGCTGCTAAAAAGAAGAAAAAAATCGGCACCATTACCCTGAGCATCAACCCTTTTATCCCCAAACCCAGCACACCTTTCCAATGGTCAGCCATGACCGAAGAAAAAGTATTAAAACACAGGGTGGATATCATCCGCCAGGGCTTAAAAAAGACAGCCAATGTTACCATGAATTTTGAATCCCTGAGAGAAGCCAAACGCCATGCACTGCTATCTTTAGGGGACCGGGACACATCAAAAATCATTGAAGCGGCAGCAGAAATTGGCTGGACCAGGGCCATGAAAATCAACAAATCCTATTGTCATGGGGTGATTTACCAGGAAAAACCCAGACCCACAGGGAAAGAGTTCTCTTCCCCCCTGCCCTGGAACATTTTGCGCCACAGGGTTACGGATCAATTTCTTTCTAAGGAATTTGAAAGGGCGGAACAAGAAAAAAAATCGGCTTCCTGCCCCATGAAAGATTGCAAGCTCTGCAGGATCTGCATCTCCCCCTGATGGATACTTAAAACATCCACTTTATGGCCGAGTCTGCAAAGGTAATCAATAATGCCCCAAGAAAGGTAGTAAGCAGGTCATTAATCTCAAAATCATCCATGAGTTTATCTGTAAGCCAAAGCATAAAGGCATTGATCACCAGCTTGAACAAACCAAAGGTAATAATAATAAACGGCAGGCTTAACAGAACCAGGAGCCAGCCTGTAAAAAAATTAATTATTGAATATACTATTGCCACTATAATAGCTGTATAAAAATTTTTAATCCGGATACCCGGCAATATTTGGGCTACAAAAAATACAGCCACACTCAGAATCAGAATATTGAGAATCATCATGAAATCTCCCGTCAATTTAAAAAAAACCTTTTAGAACTATTCTAAAAGGCCTTTTGAATTTTATGGCCGCACAATGGGTTTACCGGTTTTAGGATTGATCCGGTCCAGTGATTCTCCATTATAAGAGCCCAGCAGCAGAGCAACGGCAGCTTCTCCGTACTGCTCAAACCAGAAATCTCCCAAAGCCTTGAGATGCTTGATATTGGTCCGGCTGATGTCATCCATGGCATCATCCGGGGCCTGGTCTAATCCCGGCTGTTCCATGAGTTTGGCATTGACCCGGATATAGGTTCCGGAATCCATGATGGTTATGGCCTGGTAGGCCACCACCCGTTCGTCGGAAAGCACGTCTATGAGATTACCCTTGGTCATCCACTGGAGCCCTCCCCATTTTTGGGAGCTGGGTCCGTTGATTTTCCTGGTCATGAATCCCGTACCAATGGAGAGCACCCGAAGATCGCTTAGGTTTATATTCTCGCTTGACCAGGCCCGCTTGGCTTCACTGATGGCGCACATGGTGGGATTGTTGGCAATTACACCGCCATCAATCAACCAAAAGTCCTCATCGGAGTCCCGGGGGATTTCAATTTTCCGGGTGGGAAAGTATGTGGGTGCGGCACTGGAGGCATCTGCCGCCTGGAATGAATACAGGTCCAGGTACATTTTTTTGGTGGATTTTATCACCATTGGTTTACGGTTTTCAATGGCATAGGTGACAGCCAGAACATGCTTGCCACTAGGCACATTTCCAATTTTGGCCTTGCCGAATTTACTTTTCAGCACAAGTTTTTTATCCTTAGCCTCGAATTTGGGAGCATTGATCCCGTCAATTTCAAACCAGCCCTTGTTTTCCGTAAAAATTTTCTTGGCAGTCTCATAATTGTAAAGGCTGTTGATCTCTTCCATTGACATGTCGGTGGTTGCCAGGGCCAGGGCGATGATACTGCCGGTGCTTGTACCGGCGTAAAAATCAACGCAATCCCGGATTGATTTGGAGGCTTTGTCCTGGAGGTCATTTTCGACATGGGCCAGGAACTGGGTGGTGGCAGCGCCGCGAATGCCGCCGCCGTCTAAAGATAGAATTAATTTTGACATAATCCACTCCTTGATTTGGGGTTAATCTAAATAGTATGGATCTGACCATTCCGGGCTGAGAACAAAAAGTTTTGAACTATGAAAGCCCGAAAAAAATGCGAGTCGAATTCTTTGATCACTATCAAGATAGCACCTGAATGTAAAGAAATATCCACAAACCCCAGGACAGGGCTTGCCATTTCAAACCCGGGGCAAATTTTAAAATTTTCCTTGAGTATATTCACAATTAATTCTATAAGATATTCTTAAATTTTGTTTAAGAATTTTTGATGATTTCCCTGTGCGGAGTCATCTTTATTGTACCCGTTGTACAAAAATAACAACAAATGACAACAACATTTAGGAGGTTTTATGTCAACTTTGGTATTTGGTCACAAAAACCCAGATACAGATTCAGTTTGTGCTGCCATCGCACTGGCTGATCTTAAGAAAAAACTTGGTGAAAATATTGCACCCGCAATGCAGGGTGCACTCAATCCTGAATCTACCTTTGTTCTTGAAAAATTCGGTGTTGCCGCCCCTGAAGTCGTTACTGCCTATGCCGGCAAAGATGTATACCTTGTGGATCATTCAGACCTTAGCCAGAGCCCTGACGATCTGGGTGAAGCAAATATCCTCGGTATTGTAGACCATCATAAACTGGGTGATGTGACCACCGGACAGCCCCTTGAGTGCTGGATCTGGCCTGTTGGATGCACCTGTACTGTTGTGGCTTCCATGTACAAATATTTTGGCATTGAAATTCCAAAAGATATTGCCGGTATCATGCTCTGCGCCATCCTCTCGGATACCGTTATCTTCAAATCCGCCACCTGTACTGATTCCGACAAAAAAGTTTGTGCTGAGTTGTCTGAAATCTGTGGTGAAAGCGATCTGGATGCCCTTGGAATTGAAATGTTCAAAGTTAAATCAGCGGTTGAGGGCACACCCATCCGCGAACTGGTTTTCCGGGATTACAAAGATTTTAACATGAACGGGAAAGGCGTTGGCTGCGGCCAGCTTGAGCTTGTGGATCTTTCCATTGTTGACGGTATCAAAGCCGACCTTGAAAAAGATATTGTTGATCTGAAAGCGGAAAAAGGCCATCACACTGTACTCCTCATGCTGACCGACATCATGCAGGAAGGCACCGAGCTTCTCGTTGCAACCGATGACGAATCCGTTATTGAAAAAGCATTCGGCGTAAAACCTGTTGACGGAAAAGCATGGCTTCCCGGCATCATGAGCCGTAAAAAACAGATCATTCCATTTCTTGAAAAAGAATTGGGGTAATGGTTAGATAGAAAAAACCGAAAAGGGGCTGGAAAGATTAATTCCAGCCCCTTTTTTACATTTTAAAAGAAAATCTGTGAATGTCAGGCCTTTGATATGGGGTTGAACACAGACCTTATTTTTTCAGACAGCATGACAACATCAAAGGGTTTAAGCATAAAACCGTCACACCCTTTTTCAATCATCTGTTTGAGCTCTTCTTCTCTGCTGTAACCCGAGGAAACCAATACCCGGATATCAGGTTTTATTCTCCGGATCACATCGTAGGTTTCAAACCCGTTCATCCCGGGCATGACCATGTCCAGTATCACAAGATCAATTTTATCCCCATCTTCATCCATTATTTTAATGGCTTCCATACCGCTGGTTGCTACTGCCACCTCGTACCCCAGGGCTTCAAGCATCTCACAGCAGACCTCGACCACCCCTTTCTCATCATCCACCAATAAAATTTTGCCCTTTCCATTGATAATTTCATCATCCTCTTCAACAATGGAAGCTGTTTTGACCCGGGTATTTTCAGCCGGCAGGAAAAACATGAAGGAGCTGCCCAGTCCGGGAGTACTGTCCACCTTAAAAACACCTTTATGGCTGTTAATGATGCCATAGGCTGTTGCAAGGCCCAACCCGGTGCCCTGCCCCCTTTCCTTTGTGGTAAAAAAGGGATCAAATATCCTGGACATGGTTTCATTGTCCATGCCTATGCCCGTATCGGTCACACTTACTTTTACAAAGGCCCCGGCCGCTTCAAACCCAAATTCATCAATTCTGGATTCCTCTATGAAGATATTTTCCGATTTGATACTTATTTTCCCGCCCTGGGGCATGGCCTGCCAGGCATTGACAAAAAGATTCATCAACACCTGCTTGATTTGACCCTCATCCACAACGGTTCCCCAAAGCTTTTTTTCCAGATCAGGTGTGATGGCAATATCTTTTTTGGTCCTGCCAAACATTTTGGCGGACATTTTCAGCAGATAATTAAGGTTGATCAAGCAGACCTCATGGCAGCTTTTCTGGGCAAACCCGAGCAGGTGCCTTGCCATTTCAGCCCCGTTGGACACGTATTCATCAATATTTGCCAGCCGCTTGAATTCATCGCTTTGTTTATCAAACCCGCTTTTTACCAGGGAGGCATACCCCTGGATCCCCATGAGTATATTATTAAAATCATGGGCAATCCCCCCGGCAAGGGTTCCAATGGCTTCCATTTTCTGGGCCTGGCGCAGCTGGGCCTCAAGATTGACCCGTTCGGTCACATCCCTGGCCACGGCATATACCTCTTTTCTTTCTTTTCTGTTGTCACTGGCAGGCAGGTACATGGGGGAAGCCTTTAATTCCACAAAAGCATAGGAGCTATAGGGATCATAATGGGATAAATTTTCGCTGGCCTTTTTAAATCTAAAATTGAATTCATGCCCATCTGCCTTTCCCTGGGCAGATATCCCGTAAGCAAGCAGATTCCCGGCCTTTGTCTTATCATTCTTATGGACCAGATCTTCAAACTGACTTCCGATCAGCACTTTCCGTGAAAATCCCAATAATTTTTCAAACTGATCATTCACAAAAGTAAAACATCCGTTTTTATCCAGGGTAAAGACAAGGTCAGGGGAGTTGTCGACCATATATTTATATTGTTTTTCCGAGGCTTCAAGACGGGCGGAAACAGCTTTTTTGTCTGCCATAAGATTACTCTGGGCAAGGGCATTTTTAACTGTTTTTATCAAATCAGCATATTCGAAGGGTTTTTTCAGATAATCCCATGCCCCTTTTTTCAAGGCCTTTACAGCAGATTCCACAGATGCAAACCCGGTCATGATAATGATAAGCACATCACCATCCAGCCCAAAGATATGTTCCATGACCTCATACCCGTTCATTCCTGGCATGCTGATATCAAGCAAAACCAGATCAAACCGCTGCCGCTCAAACAATGCAACAGCTTCGAGCCCGTCATTGGCACCGGTCACATTAAAACCTTCCCTCTTCAGGCAGCTTGCAATATTGTCAACGATCCTTCTTTCATCATCAACAACAAGTATCTGTTCAGGTCTCATATATTTCCCCAACAATCAATACTATCTACCGGACCGCCTTTCTCCATGTTTAAGACAACCCTTGTTTTTCATAGCAGACAAGCCCGCATTGCAGGCACCTGTTGGCTTCTTCATCGGCAATCTTCAATGAAAAACCCGTGGAAAATTTATCTTTTCTTTCTTCTCTTGATGTGGCAATTTCGAGGAGGTTTCTGGGGGTGGGCGGCACATGATTCAGTAAACGCACATCCTGAAGAACCGATGATTTGGTTATCATATTAACAGGACTCTGGAATTCAATCCCGTATATAAGATGATGAATCGCAGCTGCGGCCTGCCGGCCTCCATTAATGGCAGCAACGGCAGAAGAATACTCAGAGATTGCATCCTGTTTTGACAACAACCCAAACTCCCTGTTTGCGTCCGGTTTTTTCTGCAATTCAACACCTTCCCAGCTTATGGGCATATTGGTATCAACACCCTCTGTCTCTTCTTCTACCAAAGGAACAAACACCAATTCCGGGAAGCGCCCGGAACCAAGTATCAGCGTGTCAGTATCAATAACATGTTTCACACCTGTGTCAAGCTCAATATACTCAATTCCAATTAAATCCTGATCTTTTCCCATTACCCTGGTTATGCCGCCATTATAAATGATACTAACCCCCTCCGGCCCAAAGGAAGAATCCTTAGCAGCTTTTCTCGAAACAACAATGATATTCTCTGCACCTTTAGATTTTAGAATTTCCACTGCATGGGTCAGCTGAATGCCGTCACCTGCAATGACCACATTTTTTTTGCAATCCACCACAATCTTTTCATCGGTGCCGCTTCGGAGAAGATCAATGAGTAAAAATGCCCCTGGAAATACATTGGCTGCTCTGTCTCCACCTCCCCTTGCAAGCCGGGAATCCCAGCCGCCGGTTGCGGTGAACACTGCATCAAAACCCTCACCTAGTAATTGGGGTATGGTAAAATCCTTTCCCGCCTCCCGGCCGGTTTTCATTTGAACCCCCATGTCGGCAATTCCCTGGATATCCCAGTCCAGAACATCCAGAGACAGGCGCTCCCTTGCAATGGCAACCCGCAGAATACCGCCCAGACGATCGGTTATTTCATAGATGGTGGGGTCATGGCCCAGTCTTGCGCTGAAATAAGCTGCAGACAATCCCTCAACCCCGCCGCCGATCACGGCAATTTTTTTGCCCGAACCCGGTGCCTTGTACGGCTGAATCCGCTTATCCTGGTTCATTTCATAGTCACAGACAAAACGTTTCAAATTATTTATACCCACGGACTCATCCTGGAGCAGCCTGCGGCAGTCAAACTCACACAGGGCCGGACAGATCCGGGAGATAACCGTGGGAAACGGCATTCTTTCTTTTATCACCTGGAGGGAGCCATGGTAGTCCCCTTCCCTTATCAACCGCACATATTCCTTGATATCTATACCCGAAGGACATGCCCGCTGGCATGGAGTAACACATTCTTCCTTGGTATATTCACGTAGGATTCTACGGGTCACTGATGTGAGCCGTATGATATTTTTGGGACAGATTTTTTCACAGGCACCGCACCCGGTACACTTTTCCTGGTCCACCTTGGGAAGCCCGTCTTCACCTATGGACAAGGCGTCAAACTGGCAGGCTGTTACACAGGTGCCAAGACCTAAGCATCCGATTCTGCATACCTTCATCCCGCCCATGAGCATGACAGCTGCCCTGCAATCTCTGACACCGTGGTAGATATAATTTAAATCAGCATCTGCATTGCCGTAATAACATCCCGAGCCTGCAAATTCAGGTTCTTTGTCAGATACTGAAACCCCCATGATTGCCGCAATGGCCATGGCCACATCGCTGCCCGCCGCAACACAAGAATTCACATCGGATTCACCGTCAACAACGGCCTGGGCATTGGCATTACAACCTGGAAATCCACACCCCCCGCAATTGGCACCTGGAAGCACATCATCAATTGCAACCACTTTTGGATCTTCATATACATAAAACGCCTTTGATGCAATTACCAGAACAGTTCCGATTGCAATCCCCAATCCACCCATCATTATAATCGATTGAAACATTTATATATCCTTATGGTACGCAATTTTGTTTAGCTATTTTTACCCATAACTTATCCAGTACTGTATACCCTTGAGCAAAATAAAAAGTCAACCATATCAATAAAATTTATTTTATCTGTCACATTGACAATAGATAGCTGATACGGTAGATAATTAGCTTTGTAACGGGGCAAACGATTGAAAATGTTATAAAATAGATCCTTAGGAAAATCATGGAAAAGAATATTATAACAATAAATGAGAATATACTGGCCTTTGAACCTGGTGAAACAATTCTTGGGGTAGCGCAACGGAATAAAATTGACATTCCGACCCTTTGCCATTTGAAAAACACCATCCCAACCAATACCTGTAAAATATGCCTTGTTGAAATAAAAGGGGAACCGGATCTTGTGGAATCCTGTGCCACCAAGGCTGCCATGGGCATGGTTGTCCTTTCTGAATCACCAAAGGTTGTAAAAGCCCGCAGGAAAAACATCTCCTCCATGCTGGCATCGGGAAATCATAATTGTGCCATTCGTGATTTTGATACTGCTGACTGGACCTCCTTTCAACTGGGTGTATTAAAGGATGACGGCAAAGAGGATCTGTGTCCTGTCTGGGGAGATTGTGAACTCCAGGATCTTGCCTATCGATACCAGGTCAAGACAAAGGG
>PIVS01000539.1 GCA_003353855.1 Desulfobacteraceae bacterium | reverse complement strand
GCAAAATATCTTGAAAGAACATTTGGCGGAAGAGGCCTTCTCCTGGGCGGTGTTACCGGAACACCTTCTGCAAATGTACTGGTTATCGGCGGCGGTGTGGTGGGAATCCATGCAGCCCAGGTTGCCTGTGGAATGGGGGCCAATGTTACCATTCTTGATATGGACCTTGACCGGCTGCGATATCTTTCTGAAATCATGCCTGCAAATTGTACGGCTTTAATGTCTTCTCCCACGCTTGTCCGGGAGCTTGTTAAAACTGCTGATATGGTTGTGGGTGCTGTTCTGGTGGCAGGTGCCAAGGCCCCGAAACTGATCACAAGGCAGATGCTGTCAACCATGAAAAAAGGAGCAGTAATTGTTGACGTTGCCATTGACCAGGGAGGATGTTTTGAAACTTCCAAAGCCACCACCCATGGTGATCCCATTTTTGAAGTGGATGGCGTGATCCACTATTGCGTTGCCAATATGCCGGGTGCAGTTCCTTTGACATCTACCATTGCTCTGACCAACGCAACCTTGCCCTATGCATTAAAAATTGCCAACGCCGGCTTAAAGGCGGTACAAGAAGATGAGGGATTTGCAAAAGGTGTTAACTATGTAGGGGATAAGCTTGTTTGTAAGCCTGTTTCAGATGCCTTTGGTTTTGATTATGTAGGCCTTGATACCCTGTTATAGTAAGTTTGAAAATATTAATAAAAAAAGCGTAGAATCAAAATTCTACGCTTTTTTTATTGAAAATTTATATGGGATTGATGAACAATAGAAGGG
Source organism: Desulfobacteraceae bacterium (assembly GCA_003353855.1). Classification (GTDB taxonomy): domain Bacteria; phylum Desulfobacterota; class Desulfobacteria; order Desulfobacterales; family Desulfobacteraceae; genus NBML01. The sequence continues at coordinate 2,640 of PIVS01000539.1, read as the reverse complement.
GCTTTGACGGTAAAGCTGCTGAGATACCACGGGGCTGATTTATATTTCAGCTGGTCGAGGCCTCGTGTTTCCAGGCAGTCAATGGCAAGCACAAATGTGTGATAATCAATTTCAATATCATGCCAGCCAAGATATTTCAGGCGTTTGTTGGCCTGGCAATGTGACATGTCAGGGTTGATTAAAAATGCATTGGCAAGGCTGCGGATGAAACCTGGGATTAAAGAGGCTTCAACTCCATTTTCAAGCAGCTTGTGAATCAGTTTTTGGTCAATGATTTTCATTGTAATCGCCTTGCAGTCGGGGTGATTTTGAGCATTTCCGAGGAGTTTTCTCTCCAATTGGATCTAATGATATTAAAGATTGAAAATCGAGTCAATCCTGATTAATCCAGATAAAAAATGCAGGGAAAAGGAAGAATCCGGTAAAATTAGACGTTCCACGGGTATTAATTTGTTGTCTTAGTGTTTTTTCGATAAAATGCGTTGATTTTCGTTGAAAAATGATGTTTTTTGAAGTTGATCAAGGCAAAGCCTTTCTCCCTTGGCTATTTGCCGGTTTTTTAAAAAAAGCACTTTTTTATTGTCCACACCAATGATATTGTGTTCTAACCTGAACAAATTGGAGAGGATATAAATGACAAAATCTGTCTTGAACAAAGAGGGACTGGCCCTTTTAAGATTGGCAAGGGCATGTATTGCCGAAGAATTTAAAGGGAATGATCCCGGGGACGAGGAGTTTTTCAGTGAGTTTTCCAATAAGTTCCTAAAGCAAAAACGGGGTGTCTTTGTTACCCTACACAAAAACGGAGAGCTTCGAGGCTGCATTGGAAATATTGATCCTGTGAAAACACTGGTGTGCGGTGTTCGGGAAAATGCCCTGCTTGCTGCCTTTCAAGATAGCCGGTTTGCCCCCTTGACCTTGGATGAACTGAACCTGATCGATATTGAAATCAGCGTTTTGAGCAAACCGGAAAAGATGGCTTATGAAAATTGCCGGGAGTTGCTGTCAGGTCTTACTCCGGGGGTGGATGGGGTTATAATAGAAAAAAATCATCACCGTGCCACCTTTTTGCCCCAGGTATGGGAACAACTCCCAAAACCCGAAGAATTTTTGACCCATCTTTGTCTGAAAGCCGGGTTCTCTGCCAATGAGTGGGAAAAAAGCGGGCTCATTCTCCATACCTACCAGGTTCAATCCTTTGGAGAACTGGACTAGGATACAAATTTTGCTTTCTAAAAATCGATAAAAAGGGTATGTTCCTGCTGATAGAAACGTGAACCTGGGAAAATATATGACCATAGATCAGGAATTGCTAAACATTATTTCATCCATCAAGGACCTTGATGAGCTAAGCCGGTTTTTTAATGATATTTTTACACCCGCAGAGCTGGATGATATTTCCTTGAGATGGAAACTTCTCAAAGATCTCCACAATGGAATGACCCAGCGGAAGATCTCTGAGAAGTATGGCATAAGTCTTTGCAAAATCACCCGGGGTTCCAAGGTGCTCAAAGATGAGAACTCTGTTGTGCTGAAGGTTTTGAATCGTTAGTTATGAAATCAATGCCAGGGCTAATTCAGACCAGAGTTCCATATCTAATTGATTTAAATCCTTGGTTTTGGCCCATTGAAATTGTGAAAGTTCAGGGCCGGGGAGATATGATTCCGGGGTTTGGGTAAGAATTCTGAAAACTGCACCCAAATGAACGCTTCCTACATCGGTGATATCTTCACTGATAACTCCGCAAAATTTTGCCTGGTCCTGATTTGGCCTTTTTATCAGTTCCTCGGAAAGTTCGCGTTCCATCCCGGATATTAAAATATCCTTGAATGATGGGTTTGCGTTTTCCTGATCAATTGGATTGATGTGCCCTCCGATGCCCAGGGACCAAAGGTCATGGAGCCGTTTTTCACTTCCCTGGCGGTTATAGATTGCTGTCTGGGTCAGATCTGCGGTCTGAAGGACAATATAGGGAATCACCTGCTTTAGAGCGGGGGAGTCTTCTGCTTCCCAACGATTTATAAAGGCAAATCTGCTTAGGGTACATTCATCAATGAATGTGGTAAGATCCAGGGGTACGACGCTTTTCCTGCATACCCACGACTTTGGCAAGCGGTCTCGATGGATGCATAAAACACTTTCTTTTTTATTCACAAATAATATCCATTGAATAATGGTTGACAGATCCGATCTTTTATCACAATTACAGCTGAAAGGAAAAGAGAGTATTTTTTTAACTGTTCTTTTCCACATTGGAAAAGCAGAAACACAAAAACAGGGTTTTCGTGGAGATTTTTACTTTCCTATGATAATTAAGGACAAATCATAAACTATCACGGGAGATTTCATGCTGTTTATAAATAAAAAAGATATCGGCAACCTTGGTCAGAAAGTAATTCAAAATGCTGTTAAAAAGGCCTATGAGCTTGTTTTGAACAACGCCTATAACATGCCTGACCGGATACATGTGGGCGATGAGCAAAATACCCTGTTGTTGATGCCCTGTTTTAGCAAAGAATTTTTCGCAACAAAATTAGTTTCTGTATTTCCGGATGCGGTTAAATTTAATCAACCTGCGGTTAATGGGGTGCTGGTCCTGGCAGATAATAAAACCGGTCAGCCCCTGGCCGTCATGGATG
>PIVS01000538.1 GCA_003353855.1 Desulfobacteraceae bacterium | reverse complement strand
GCTGCATACTTGTTTGCCTCTGCCATGGTGGGATAAATATGAATTGTTCCTAATATTTTATTTAACCCGATACCATGTTTCATGGCAAGCACAAACTCGGCAATAATATCTGCCCCGTGATGCCCCACAATGGTCACCCCGAGGATTTTATCCCTGCCGGGAACGGTCAATACTTTTACAAATCCATGGGGTTGGGAATCTGCCATGGCACGATCAAGATCCTCAATCCCATAGGTCACCTTCTCATAATCTATCCCTGCGGCCATGGCCTCCTGCTCATTGATCCCCACCCTGGCTACTTCAGGATCTGTATAGGTGGCCCAAGGGACAACAGAATAGTCCACCCTGAATTTTTTAAATCTGCCAAACAGGGCATTTACCGCGGCATACCAGGATTCATGAGCTGCGGTGTGGGTGAACAGATATTGGCCATGGACATCCCCGCAGCAAAAAATATTGGGATAATTGGTTTGCAAAAAACCATTGGTTTCGATCTGCCCCCTTTGGTTCAGGGTCACCCCAAGTTCTTCCAGGCCAAAGCCTTTGGTATTGGGCACACGTCCCAGGGCCACCAGGATCTCATCAAAGGGAATCAAAACTTCCCTGTCCTGGTCCATGTCCAAATCTTGGCAGACAAGCAGCTTTTTTTCTCCATTGACCCGGATCTCCCTGGCCCCATGGCTAAGGCGCAAATCCATACCCTCTTCAGCAAACCTGTCCATGACAATTTTTGCAGCGTCGGGGTCTTCTTTCTTCATGATCCGGGTTCCACGCTGTACCAGGGTTACCTTTGACCCCAGCCGTGTAAAGGCCTGGGCCAGTTCACATCCAATAGGCCCTCCCCCCAGAACCACCAGGCGCTTTGGAAGGGTACGGATATCCCAGATAGTGTCCGATGTCAGATATTGAACCTTTTCAATTCCTTTCAATTGTGGAACCATGGGAGCGGCGCCCGTAGCCACAATGATATTTTGTGCGGTCAATATTTGATCTCTATCCGGGTCTCCCAGACCCTTCACCCTGACCTCAAAGGGGGATATAATTTTTGCCCTTCCCCGGATACAGTTTACCCCCAGTTTAGTATACCGCTCCACAGAATCGTGGGGTGCCACTTTTTTAATAATGGACTGGACCCGGTCCATGACCTTTGCAAAGTCAAAGGATATTTTTGCATCCTCAAACCCAAACTCCTTTGCCCGGGTTGCCTGGGACAAAAGTTTGGCACTTGCAATCAGGGCCTTACTGGGGACACATCCTGTGTTCAGGCAGTCACCCCCCATCCTGTTTTCTTCGATCAGGGCAACCTTGGCCTTTACGGCAGATGCAATATACGAAGAAACAAGACCTGCGGCTCCGGCCCCGATTACCACTAAATTGTAATCAAATTTTTTGGGTTTTGAATAATCGGCATAGATTTTTTTTATTTTCATCCATCCCATAATTTTTTTAGCAGCGATGGGAAACAGACCCAGCAGGACAAAGGCAAATAAAAGGTTAGGGGATAAAATACCGCCCAGGGAGTCAATCCTGGACAATTGAGTACCGGCATTGATGTAGACAATGGTGCCAGGCAGCATCCCAATCTGGGAAATCATATAAAACAGACCCGTGGAAATAGGGGTCAGCCCCATGGCCAGATTGATCATAAAAAAGGGAAAAACCGGTACAAGCCGCAGGGTAAACAGATAAACGCCCCCCTCTTTTTTAACCCCTGCGTTAATGGCAGTTATTTTGTTGGAAAACTTATCCTGGACCCAGTCCCGGAACAGGTACCGGGAAAATAAAAATGCCAGGGTAGCCCCGATGGCGCTTGCAAAGGAAACAACGATCACGCCGGTAAATATTCCGAACACAGCTCCTCCGGCAAGGGTCAATACCGCAGCTCCCGGCAGGGACAACCCCGTCATGAGAATATACACAACCATATAGATCCCAATGGTAAGTCCCTTGTTCCCCTGGTAATAGGCACGAAACCCATCCAATTCATTTTTAAGGATGACCAGGGAAAAATACCGGTCCAGGTCAAATAGAAAAAAAAGAGAGACCAGGATCAGTACACCGGCACCAAGCATCAGTTTAACCCTGGGACTATTTTTCATTATTGACTTCCTTTTCCCTGGACAAATATTACTGCATCATCAACACCTGAATGATTATTTTTCAATGGCCTGGAATCGCCTGATAAATCTTTGATCAATATAGTCCTTGATGTAAAAGGCCAGCCTGCCGCCAAATACAAACCTGTTTTTCCAGAAAATCCCTTTTTTCCCACCCAGATTAAAAATCAGCAGATAATCCGCTCCCGGTTCAAACACCTCAAGCTCTGTGCCATCCAGACTGGCCATGAGATTATGAAACAGCACGGGATTTTCCCGGACAGCATAGACCCCCACCTTGTCCAGGGGCTGGTTTTCAAAATAGATACAATCCCCGCCGCCAAAAATTTCAGGGTATTCAACACTCTGGAGGTATTGATTGACCCGGAGGCCCTTGTCCGGACCCATTGGCAAACCAGAGGCCTCAAAAAGAGAGGAAGGCTTTACCCCCAGGGCCATGAAGACAAAATCCGTCTCAAAGACTTCCCCTGTTTCCAGGGTGATCTTATCTTTTGTCACTCTTTCCACATATCCCTTTTCAATAATTTCAATGCCCCTTTTACGAAAAAGAGAAATTATCCTGTGCCGAATGGAATCTGGAAACCGCGACATAAATTTTTTCCCGGCAAAAATTTGGATTTTCGACTCATACCCCTTTGCCTGTTGAGCCAGTTGCCAGACATTGCCTGCCACCTCTGCCGAGGAGGGTCCTCCCCCCACCACACTGATGGTGCAGTCTTTTTCTTTAAACAGGGTTTTAAGCTTTTCAGATGCTTCCATAAGCCGTTCAATGGGTTTAACAGGATAAATGTTTTCCCTATCTTCAAGGACCGATTCCATAGACACATAGCTGCCGGCATTAAAGGAGAGTACATCATAGGAAAACTGATTGTCTCCCTGGGTAAAAACCAGTTTTTTATCCGGATCAATGCCCACTACCCTGTCTTTCACAAAAATACCGCCCTGTTGGGTAACCACCTGCTTTGTGGCAAATCGAATGGCTTCCGGGCCATAGGTATTTCCCAGCATCCCCGGTCCCATTCCCGAATAGTAATGGTGAAAAGAGGGGGCGATCACTGTGACCTTGTACCCTTTTTCAACAAATTGGCTGATGTTTTCCAGGGTGACCATGTGGGCATGGCCTCCCCCGACAAGTACAAGATGTTTTCTCACGTTGCCCTCTCCATCAATTTTCCAAGACTTGTCAGGTGAGCTTTTTCCTCATTGGCAATGGTATGGATGATCTCCCTGGCACGGGGATGGCTCAACCCTTCCCCCACCCGCTGGTAAAGATCCAGGGCCTGGGCCTCAATGGACAT
>PIVS01000537.1 GCA_003353855.1 Desulfobacteraceae bacterium | reverse complement strand
GAGCTTTCAAAATATGCATAGCGGTCAAAAATCAGTTTGAATTCATGGAAAAGGTCGCTTTCTTCAATTGGTGCAGGCATGTTGTCCCGCTTATTGCGGACCTGTGTTTCAAATCCCATGCGCATGAGTTTTTCCACGATGGTCACAGGAAGGTCAAAGTCCTCGACAAGGCGGTCGATGGTGGCCTTAAACATTTTGGGAGAATCAATCTTGAATGATTCCTGGATTTGTGGATTCCCTGCTGTCCCCGGTTCCACCTGTAAAACATCTTGTGTGTCAGTCAAGTCAGACCATCTCGGGAAGGAGGGGGTTTCAGCAGACTTTTTTGGATTCCCCCGGGGCAAAAAACCCTCAAGGGCAAGTAGCTTTTTTTGATTTTGGGCCATAAAATCAGAGTTTTTGTGGAAGGCTTCATCCATGATTGATACAATCCTGAGTTCACCTTCATCAAAAACAGGGAAGGTCATGAGACGGTCAATGAGATTATCTACAGATCCAAGTTCCCGCCGGATTTTAAGCGTTTCAAGGTCACTTCCGATCAAGCCGATGCCTGTGCTGTCAGGCGCCCTGTAAATGATGGCCCACATTCCGGTCAACACCCGGTTCAGCCTGTTTTCCGCATCTCCATAATATACAACGATACCACACATATCAGAATCCCCCCCCCCATCTTTTTTTACATTTATGGGTGCATAAATAAAAAAGTTTGTCCAGGTTTTCTTCCAGGTCAAAATTCATGATCAGATCCCTTAAGGCCGTGGCATTGGTTTTGCCCAGCACTGGGGATGCCAGCCAGAAAAACTTCTCCTCAAGCTCCTGGTCTGTGGGGAGTTTGCTGTGGGGATCCCACCTGGCCGACATTTCGCCGGAAGAAAACACTTGTCCTGAAGCTGTGGTGATCTCCACTTCAGATTCAGCTTTTTTGGGGAATTTGTCCTGGAACCTATCCTGGGCGATGATGGAGACCTTATCCATCATTTGTCGAATATCTTTATCAAACAGTCTTGGGGGAAGGACTTGGCCTGGACCTACCTCTTTGTCCAGCAGTGCCGCAGCAATGGGAAATGCGATATTATACTGGGCTTCCTCCGTATTTTTGGGATACTCACAGCTCAAAGCGGCAGATTCTTTAAAAGTGAATACTCTGATCTTTTTAATGTCTGCAGCGTCAACCGAGTTTTCAGCCATAATTTTCAAAGCACCGTCCACACCTGGCTGAGCCCATCGGCAGGCGGAATAGGGCTTGAAATAAAGGTTCATAATCTCATAGGATTTGCCCAGAGAGTCAATCCATTCGATGTCTGGAGAATCATCAAAAATAGGGTTGATCCCGGTGAATCCCCTGTCTGCCATCATGGCAGACATCATGGCCACCATACATCCCCAGCCAATGCTGTCTTTCCCCATGCCCGGAATTTCAATACACTTCATCATGGGGGCAATGGGCGCATGGTATTCCGCCGCTCCCAGTGCATTGCAAAGTTTATCCCGATCAAGCCCCAGAAGTCTTCCTGCCACAGCAGCCCCGCCAATGGCTCCCCAGCTACCTGATGAGTGGTAGGTTTCATAGGTGGCATGTCGGATCAGGCCTGCTCTGGTCCCCAGCTCATATCCGATGATGAGGGCGGTTAGAAATTCTTCTCCGTTGATCCTTGCATTCCCGGAACTTACTTCTGCAGCAGCAAGTGCCACGGGCAGGATACAGGCCCCGGGGTGGCCCATGGTGGGCCGGTACCCGTCATCAATATCCAGTGCATTATTGGCAAACCCGTTGACCAGGGCAGCCCCGGATGCAGACAGCTTACTCCCTTTGACAAGTATAGTAGATTCAGTTCCCGGAAACTGTCCTGCGGCAAAGCCTGCCATCAGGTCAGCCACAGGTGTCCTATGCCCCGCGATCTGTGCTCCTAATGTATCCAGAAGGCATCTTTTTGATTGAAGCTGGACGGCTTCAGGAAATTGTGACCAATTCGTATTCACAATAAAATCTAAAACAATATCATTATTTCCCATTACAGCACCTCTTAATTTTTTGGGTCCTGATTGCCTTTCCTTCAATTGTAGTCAGATCTGGTATAGCCAGATCAGGATTCAATCACACCAGCGCGAACTCCTTTCAGGTATTCCATGCAAAAGTTATCCTTGCCAAGCAGCATGTCTGCTGTACGGATAGTTGCCATGATTTTGGAATCCAATGGATCAATAATGGCTGAATCCATGCCTGCATTCATCATCAGTGTAACAAAGGTTCTGTTAATGATTTTGCGCTGGGGAAGGCCATAGGAGATATTTGACAACCCGCCTGTGATATGGACCCGGGGAAAAGCGGCTTTCATGTCCCGGACAGCATCCAGGACCATCTGCCCCTTGTTGGAATCGGTGGAGATGGGCTGAACCAGAGGATCAATATATATACAATCCGTTGGTATGCCGATCTTATTGAGTTCTTCCACCAATGTTTTCCCGCGTCCAACAATATCATCCGAAGAATTCGGCATACCCGTATCATCCATGCACAATGCAATAATTTTACACTCTTTTCCTTCAAGAAAAGGCATCATTGTATCAAAACGATCCTTTTCCAGTGAAATAGAGTTGATCATGGGGATCTTTTCCACCATTTGAAAGGCCATTTCAAGAATGGCCGGGTCTGGACTGTCCAGGGTCAATGGTACGGTGGCAACAGGCTGGATGGTGTTCAACAGCCATTTCATGTCTTCCTCTTCATGGCCGATCCGGGCACCGGCATTGACATCAATGTAGTTGGCCCCGGCATCCTGCTGTTTTTTTACATCATCAATAATATAATCTGCATCCCGTTCAGCCACAGCTGCCTGGACAAGTTTTCTGGAGGTATTAATCCTCTCTCCAATTACTTCGAACATATGATTTCCTCCGGTTTAAGCAGCAAGGGACTTTGCAAGTTTTGATGCCGCGCCTGCATCCGCAGCAAACCCGTCAGCACCGATTTCATCGGCAAACGCCTGTGTTACGGGTGCACCGCCCACCATGATTTTGACCTGATCACGCAGCCCTGCTTCAACGATGGCATCAACGGTTTGTTTCATCATGGGCATGGTGGTGGTCAAAAGAGCTGACAAGCAGACAATTTGGGCATTTTTTTCATTGATCTGGGCCACAAAATTTTCCGGGGCTATGTCCACGCCGAGATTGTGAACTTCCATGCCGGCGCTTTCCATCATCATGGCCACCAGGTTTTTGCCGATGTCATGGAGGTCGCCTTTGACCGTGCCGATGAGAACAGAGGCACCGGTGACGGACTCTCCTTCTCCCAGCAGGGGTTTCAGGACGGCTAGGCATTCTCCCATGGCCTTGGCAGCCATGAGAACTTCAGGGATGAACATGTCACCGTTTTCCATTTTTTCACCCACAATGTCCATGCCGGCGATGAGGCCGTTATTCAG
>PIVS01001063.1 GCA_003353855.1 Desulfobacteraceae bacterium | reverse complement strand
GGTGTCAAAATGATTGCCGCTGTGACATAAAAGGCGCCTAAAAAGCCCGCAGACCAGACAGACCAGTGGGTGTCTGTGGCTTGGCGGATACTTGTAAAATCAACCCGGGTGGCCATGGCCTAGCAAAAAAGTACCAGAGTTCCCACGGCAAAGGATATCAAGGCGGCGTAGACAGGGCTTTCAATTGCCCGGCGCATTTTTTCGTTCAATCCTGCCTGTAGCGGTGTCAGCATTCCGGCAGCCAGGGCAATAAGCAAAAGTATCAGTTTCATTATGTGTTTATCTCCATTTGTAAAGCCATAGATAATGCAAAAAAAATCTCGGAATCGATTTGCCCCTGGGATTTCCGGTATTTTCTCAAAAAATATCTTGCTTAAATCAAAATATAGTGCGGGTTAACAAATCCTTGATTGACGATGTGTTTATTGGTAAAAATAAGGATGCCGAGATCATCAACCCATTGGCAATGTAAGGAGTTTTTATGTCAGATATTAACCTGTCCAACTGGGAAGAGCGCCTGGTCGCCCCGGAAACCATTTTAAATCATATTAAACCGGGAATGACGGTTTTCATCGGTACGGGTCCCGCCGCCCCCAGAACCCTGATAACCACCCTGCTGGATATTGACACCCACAATGTCAGGGACCTTGAATTGGTCCAGTTGGCAATCCAGGGGGAGACTTTCCTTTCAGTTGATAAACTCGATGCCCCCAATTATCGGTTGAAAACTTTTTTTTCCGGGTTTGTATCCTGGGACACCATTTCCACGGGCCAGGTGGATCTGATTCCTGCCTACTCATCGGAAATTCCTGAAATTATTAAATCCCGAAG
>PIVS01000536.1 GCA_003353855.1 Desulfobacteraceae bacterium | reverse complement strand
TGGAATCTATTTCATACTTCTATTAACAAAAAGCGTCTTCCGGTACCTTACAGAGAGATGGATGTCGGGGAGGCGAGTGAGCTTTTCAAGCGTACTCGCTCGACTCCCCGACTCCACTCCCGGAGGGGAAAAAAATTCGCATTTTCCTTGCTCACGAATACTTATTTTTTTCTTCTGGTGACGCTTGCAAGACCTAAAAGGCCAATGCCGAAGAGAAGCATTGTAGCTGCTTCGGGTACTGGTGCGGAATCAGAGGCAGTTATTTTTGCTCCCCAAAAGTAGAGATCTCCCTGAGTTGCTTCTAAATTAAGGAAGACATGCCCAGTCACATTCAACTGCAAGAGACCTGTCCAGCTAGTATATCCAATGTCGTTGAATATGTCGACCTCATATGATTGTGGCTCTTGTGGCCCGAATAATAATGTATTGGTGGCCACAGTAAGAGTTTCTCCCTCACCGCCCCATCTATCAACGTCCCATGGTTGATGCCAACCACCCGGTGAAAAGTTAAGGTCGTCTGAAGCATATAAGTCAACTGTATACGTTAAGACTGTATCTCCTCCCCAACCAAATAAACCGGGGTCGAATCCATCTTCTGTGATATTCAGGGAAAAATCATGAGATGAGTCGACACCCTGTTGAGACGCACTTAAAAAGAGTGGAGATTCCTCCGGCGCATATGTACCCGTCCATGTTGTAGCACTTACCGCACCTGAAATAAAAAATACCAAAAAAAGTCCAAAAAACAATCCTAATAATTTTTTCATATAGCGTCCTCCTTTTGTTTTTTTGATTGTTAACCACGCGGTATCCCCATGAGATCCTATGGTCTTCCGTCCCTGCTTTACAACAGGTTTGGCTTCAGCAGTTGATAGTACAGACAAAATCGTACAGACAAAATCGTACAGACAAAATCGTACAGACAAAATCGTACAAGTTAAGATCGGACAAGATAAGAAAGTGCAGGTTAAGAGAATGACTATGTAACGACTACTGAATATAGCAAGATCTATACCAGACAAGAGAGTTCGCAAACCTTTGAACAGCAGTGTTTTCGATGTTTTTAGGAAAATTTTTTCCTATAACAATAATGTGATGATGTGTAAAATATTACATAATTTAAGAAAATAAATATTTAATGCATCGCTATCTTGAAGTGTTATTCCTGATTAGACAGATATTTTTCATATTCATCATGGGACAGTTTTCCATATTTGTCCAGAGCCATCTTCTGGAATTTTTCAGTATCCTTTCCATAAAACATTTCAAACTTTTGGAAGGTAACACTACCATCTCTCATTTACACAGAATTATCACTGCGCCTGAACACAGATCATATTAAGGTGACCAAGGTCATGGTATTTGAAAGCCCGGGGTGCGGCTCCTCCTACCAGGAGATATAAGCGCCCCTTAACCTGTGTGAAATTTTTTCCAGTCTCCAGGGAGAATCCACTTTACAGGTCTTCCCTGCATCTTTGTCCGGCTTTCCGGCGGCAACCTGGATTCTTCCGTGTGACACCCGCTATGCAGGAAACGCCCCCACTCCCTATATTTTTCTCAAGGGATAATTTTCAAAGCGTTTAACTGCTCAGCATATATCTGGACCGGATGTTTCACCCGGATCCTGGCATTTTGTTGGGCCAGCATGTCTGATATCTGCATCGTGCAGGCCGGGCACGAGGTTGCCACGGTTGAGCAGCCTGTGGACATTATATCCAGGGCCTTTTCCCCCCCGATCCGGGAAGACAGGTCGTAGTGATCCAGGTTGAAACTCCCCCCCATGCCGCAGCATTTATCCGGAGAACTCATCTCCCTAAGATCGTGACCGCAGGCCTTAATCACCTGCCTGGGTTGATCAAAAACCCCCAGGGACTTTCTCAGATGACAGGGGTCATGACAGGTGATGATCTCCTTTGGACACAAATTCCCTTTGAAAGGAGATAAAAGATCAAAGCGCTTTGCCAGAAGCCAGCTGATATCCACGGTTTTTTCGGCAAGAATGGCTGCTTTTTCCAGCAATTCATCATGACCCGTTCCCCCTTTCCTTTTCAGGACGGCAGGCCATTGCTTGATGATGGTGGAAGAACAGGTGGCACAAGCCGTGACAAGGTAATCAATTGGCTGGTTTGAAAAAAGATCCACATGGAAGGCCCATAATTTCTCAAAGGTTTTGGTATCCCCCGCTGCCAGAGCCGGAATCCCGCAGCAACCCTGATCTTTGGGGATAAGGATCCTGGCCTTGAAATGGGCGAGAACCTCCACCAGAGAATGGGTAATCTGGGGAAAAGCCTTGTCAATGAGGCAGCCCACAAAAAAAGCCACGGTCACCCCCCTTCCCTTTTCCCGGAAATCCATCTCTTGCAGTGGGTTGCCAAAGGGAGTTTTTGCCAGGGGCACCATGTGGCGGTGACAAAGCAGGGGGGAGACAAGCCGGGCACAGGAGGTTCCCTGAAAATTATTTTCCTTCCTAAGGGCAATTTTTTGAAAAGGGGCCGCCGCCGCCATCAACCGGTTAAAGAGGCTGGGATTTGACAGCAAATTTTTAAAAATAAGTTTCTTGGTAAAGGGAAGGCCAAGGTATCGGGCAATAATGGATCTGGTCCTTAGGATGATCCCCACCGTATCCACACGACTGGGACACTTATGGGCACATGAGCCGCATAGAAGGCAACGGTCCAGGCGGTCTCTCACCCCTTTTGCATCATCAAACATCTGGTCTATGAGGCCGCAAATCAGGGTCAGCTTCCCCCTGGACACATCGGATTCCTGGCTGGTTTGTGCATATAGGGGGCAGTTGGACTGGCACATCCCGCACCGGGTGCAAAGGGACAATTGTTCTTCAAGACTTTTTACATCCCGTGCCAGTTTTTCCATTTTGTTCAATTGTAGCGATTTTACTGGTTCTTTCATTTTATCTGATTTTATCCGGTTTTGTCCGATATTGGCAGATTATACGAGGCAAGGCGTTCCTAGGATTACTCAAACAACGGCTCAGAATTCTCAACGTCTTTTGTTGAGTCAACGCCCTTTAAAAACGGGATACTTCAAGCCGTAGTAGATAAATGGTGCAATATTCAGGTTCTATAACAGGCATTTACATGCCCCTAAAAAGGTAGCTTGCCGGGGATGAAGCGGCGCCGGCCGCTTAACCTCGCCTTACCCAGGAGGCGAGGTTAAGCACCACGTGCCGTTGTCCGAGAATCACCCTTTGCGCGGCGGGATCCGTTGTAAAGACGCTCCAGCACCGATATCAGTTATCGTCCAGTTCAAGGACGAGCGTCAAATCAGACATGTAGTGGCCGTTTCCGCTTCCCAACCAGTCGACCCTGAAGGTGATTACGATGGATTGGGTTTGCGCGTCGTACGTGATGCTGCGCGGTACAACGTCATCCGGGTGGCTGTTGCCGTAGAAGTCGATGAAGTCGCCG
>PIVS01001062.1 GCA_003353855.1 Desulfobacteraceae bacterium | reverse complement strand
ATCACCTGCCGCATATCCTGCCCTATTTGAATCTAAAATAAAGCGTACCAATTCTTCTTGTTTCATATTTTCCCTCTTCTCAATTACCTGATGATGGATAGCCACTTAGAGAAATTAACTTTGAAAATAACCGGTATCACCCGGTTCATTTTCCATGTTGAAACATTCCCTCTTCTTATTGTATCCAGTATCCTCAAGGATGCTTTCTATGTTGTTTCCGGCTTTGCCGATTATCTCCAATCAACGGAAATTATATTCCATCCAGTTTATACCAAAGCTGTTTAAATCTTTTGCATCAAACAAATGACATTCCGCTATTCCAACAGTGCCTTGAACCCCGTTGCCTTTTTCAATGTATTCGTCAACAATGCTTTTAAAATAATCTTCAGGCCATGGGACAATCCCGTTTATAAAATCATATTCCTCAAAATCTTTCCATACTTTGACACCGTCTTGGAGAATTGGCATTTTATAATAAACAGTTTTTTTATTTGGAATTTTAGCATGGTTTTCCGCAGAATGAATAAGTGTTACCGTGCTGGTTGGAGCACCAAGTAGCAATACTTTCCCTCCGACATCGCACAATTTTTCAAGGGGAGATCCCGGTCCTTCACGATATTGCCATTGCTGATCTTCTAAAACATACTGTGCCAATTTCCCCACAGCAACATATCCGAAAGGGTGACGGCTGCGAATACTCCCAGGATAAGTCCGAAGATATTCTGTAAGGATTCCCATTTTTAGAATATCTGAGCGTGAGTACTCTGGATCAAAAGCAGGGCATGTATCATAAAACTTCCGGCGCTTACTTTCAGGCCATTTGTCAATATCAT
>PIVS01000078.1 GCA_003353855.1 Desulfobacteraceae bacterium | reverse complement strand
ATAGAAAATTTAGTAATAAAATGGTCATGTGGTTCGCAAGGTATACAAAATGCTCCAAACGGATTGAAAGCTAACCGCTTGTTTCCATGGACAAAAATATTTTTATGCGTAGGCTCTAAAAAGAATCAGCAGAACCGTACTTTCGAACAACGACCTAAACTTCGTATCATTGTCGATAATTCGTGAGAAACAGGTAATGCTCCCCTTCAACACCAAGCCGGTCGGCAATTTCCCGGGCAACATCCACATCGAATCCCTCGAGTTGATTAGCCGTATATTGATCGGCGGCGCATTGCGTACCGAATAAACGCACAACATCCGCCTTTAATTTCGATGCCGGGGGAAAATTGGCGTCAGTGGCGACAATAATTGTTCCCCGTTCCGAAATCTCGGATAATTTATCTTTGGATTGATCCGGTTGCGACGTTGATGTCGAGGAGTCTTTACAAGCTATCATCCCTGTGAAAACAAGCAAAATTATTATAGAGACATGAAATCCTTTAATCGTAATATCTTTAATTGTTTCCAGACCAATCATATTTCGTCTCCTTTCTGGTATCCATCCAAAATAGGCAAATTCCGGACGTTGTTGGGTATTTAATTTATCGTAATGGCGGTATTCCCGATACTAACAGACTGCTGGAATTAAATACAGCAAAACTTGTGCCATTTTATTACAGGCAGATTTTATAATATAATAATGGATAGATACTAAAAAAAAAGAAAAATAAGCGGTTCGACGAAAAGTCCGTCAGGGCGGATTTGTTGAGATACATTTACAAGCATCAAAAAAACCTGCAGGAAATTAGGGGTTTCATTCTGGGCTTATCTGATAGATCGTATTGAAAAAAAGGGGCAAATACCTCAATTGCCGGATAATCATGGGCACCTCTAATAATTAGGATTTTGGTTTTAATTCAAGGCGCAGCTAAATTTTAACAGGAGGAGTACAACGAGGATTTTGAGAATTAATTTTTTTTGAAAGAACCGAGCCTGCTCCATAAAGGACAAGACCGGGGGCATTTGATCCAGATATTGCATGATGAGCTCCGCTTCTTCATGGTAATGCAGCTTAAACGGCATAGCCCCCTGCATGATCCTTAAATCTCAGCAGCAGACCGTCCACATTCTGCATTTTATGCAATCTGAAATTTGGTTTTGCCACGGTACTGCCCTTTTCATTGTTATTGACATTAAACTGGGGATGATAACCGTCCAATTGATTCCACCGGGTAAAGACACGGTTAAACTCATCAATATTGCTTTGTACTCAAACAGAATCTGGATGATCAATGATTTTTAATTTTGAATTTAATGTTTTTCTGTCTATTCCCAAAATTTTAGCAGCCTGGGTTTTATTCCCTTTTGCCATCTTCAATACGCTTAAGATATGCTCGGCAACAACCTCTTTGAGTTCCTGTTTGCTCCCTGATCCGGAAGGGATATTAAAACGCATGGATTCAGGAAGATCCGTTGTCCGGATAAGATCTCCATCCACAATGACGATAAGGCGCTGGATAAGATTTTCAAGTTCTCTGACATTTCCCGGCCAAAAATAGATTTTTAAGGCTTTCAACACATTATCTGAAAATTCCGGTAACCTGCAGTTCATTTCATCGCAAAATTTATTGGCAAAATAATTAATCAGCAATAAAATATCATCTCTTCTTTCACGCAGGGCCGGAATAAAGACATCAATCACATTGAGTCGATAATAAAGATCTTCTCTGAATAATCCTTTTTTAACTAAACTTAATAAATCTTTATGGGTGGCCGCTATAATTCTTGTATTGACGTGCTGTATCCGGTTTGACCCCACCAGACGAATCTCTTTGTTCTGTAGAACCCGAAGCAATTTGCCCTGCATATTAAGGCTGGCATCACCGATTTCATCTAAAAAGATCGTTCCTCCATCGGCAATCTGAAAAAAACCATTCCGGGTTTCCTTGGCACCTGTAAAAGCTCCCTTCACATGACCAAACAGTTCACTCTCCAGAAGGCTGTCCGGAATAGCGGTACAATTGATTGGAACAAAAGGTTCTCTTCGGCGATCCCCATTATAATGTATGGCCCTTGCAACATTTTCCTTACCGGTACCGCTTTCGCCAAAAATCATAACCGTTGCATTGGTCCCGGCGGCTTTCTGGATTCGGTGAAAAACACGCTGCATATTAATGGATTCACCAATGATGCCATAGGTTTTTGCTGGCTTAATGATGGACTGAACTATCCTGCGGCTTGCCAGCTTATCTATCATACGCTTAACTGCCCCAAAAAGCTCTTCATCTGTGAAGGGTTTTACAAGATACTCATCTGCACCGTCACGAATGGCCTGGACAGCACCTTCAATATCCGGATACCCGGTAATCATTATTATCTCAATATCACTTAAATTATCCCTTGTATACCTGATAAGATCCAGACCACTGCTTTTAGGCATTTTATAATCTGTAATGATAAGATCAATTGTGCTCTCTGAAAGAAATCGTATGGCGTCACGAACATTGCTGCAGGTATATGCGTCATATCCATTTGAGTTTAGATTACGTTGAATGATTTCCAAGGTTTCTTTAGAATCATCTACCACCAGTATTTTATATATTTTTATATATTTTTTATCATCCATCTTTTTATCCTTTTCCTGATTCTAATGGAAAAGTGATATGAAATCGCGAACCTTTTCCTTCTATGCTGTCAGCTGTGATAGTTCCATTGTGAACCTTGATGATTCCATGGACAACAGATAATCCAAGACCGGTCCCCTGGTCCACATCCTTGGTTGTGAAAAAAGGCATAAAACATTGCATGAGAGTTTCAGGGCGCATCCCGGCCCCTGTATCTTCAATGGTCAAGCTCACATTTTTACCCAATTTAAATTTTGTTTTGATCTTAATTTTACCGCCGTCCTTTGAAATTGCCTGGGCAGCATTGACCATGAGGTTGACAACAACCTGTCGCAGCTGGGAAAAATCCGCCATGATTTCTGGCAGATCTTCTGAAAGGCTGGATAAAATTTCAATATTATTCAGCTTGCAAAGGGGTTCTGTAAAATAAAGGCTCTCTTCGACCACTTTATTCAAATTTACAATTTCGTGTTTAGGCGGCATCTGGCGACTGAAAAGCATTACTTGCTTAACAATTTCCCGGGCATGTAGTGAAAATCGGATGATGTTGTCCAGATCAAGATAAACTTGTTCCGGCAAATCCTGCTGCTTGGACGACAGTTGTGCATAGCCCAATATATTGTTAAGGGGTCCATTTAACTCATGGGCAATACCCACAGCCAGCTGGCCCACAGTTGCCAATCTGTCAGAATGATGGAGCTGTCTTTCAAGCTTAAGATGCCTATCGTTATTCTCTTTTTTTTCAAAAACAAAGGCAAGTTGCCGCACAACAGTTTTCAATAAACTGCGTTCCTCTTCAATAAATATAGTTGTTTGTTTTTTCATCAAAAAGCTTTCTTCCGGATAGGAAATATCCACCCTGCCACGTATCGATCCACCAATTGTGATCTCTTCGGATATTTTATATCTGGATTTATCAAATTTTCCTGTTCTAAAAGATTTGTCGTCTATGACAATATTTGCCGAAGCAATATCAGGAAATTGAAATGCCTGGGGGAGCAAATCAGATACAGACTGAAAAATTTCATCCAATATCAAATCAGGGTTTTCAAAAAGCTTGGTAATGCCGTAGAGGCATTTAAGTTCTTTATTCTGTTCTATCAGGTTAAACTTTTCCTTTAAAAGTTTTTTTTCGTTCCAAACATGCCTGGAAACATCCTGTCCGGTGCCCAGAATACCCGACTGGGTTTTATCAGAAGCATTAACCAGCATGAAATTCCACTCTATAAACAAATCAGTCTCATAACAGGTCCGAATTTTATGGATCTGATCGGCTTTTTCTCCCTGGAGAATTGCATTTTTAAAATAGAGATGGGACTCTTTTCCTTCTTTTACTGACACAAATATATCAAACCAGCTTTTACCGATAAACTGGTTAGTTGTTTTTTTTGAAATTTTTTCAAGATAGGAATTAAAACTTAGAATTGTACCTGTATTATCCAGGGTAACAATACAACCATCGCTCATCCCCATGGCTGCATCATAAAAATCTGTCATCTTACGGAAAAACATTTATTTTTTAAAACCTCTATTTTATTTTATGGATTCACATTTATGAACCATTTTCATATTTAAAACTCAACTTTCTGTGTTGAATTGTCCTGATCGCATAAAGCATTACTGCTGGATATGGATATAGGTATTGCCAAGATTCACATATCTTTGATTTTTATTTTTTATCCCTAAAAATTATAAATCAAAGATAGGAATCTCATCAAAATGTATGAATGTATATTACCTCGACCGAATTTCAAAATCAAACCATAAACTCTAATAAGCCTGTAATTTTTGCTGACTACTTTTCCACTTTAAAAGTTGGGAGCTTAACAGATCGGGTATAGTCAAAACCAAAGGAGCTTTTCCTTTGGAACTGTACAGCAAACGCCCCAATTGGAAAGGGGATTGAGATGAATTTACTTCTCAGAAGGTTGAGTTTAAAACAGATTCTATATCCCTTTTAAACTTATCATGATATCGCTTTATCATTCCAGGGCTGGAAGTTATCATATCAAGCTGCCGGGTATGGGTGATCAGATAACCGACAATTTTTAATCTATCCATCATAAATCCCTTCTCATATCCTTTTATACGGGCATGCATATTATCCTTTTTGATTTCAATCTTAAAGCCATAATCGGATAAAAAATTTCCAACAAAACGAACCCGTTTGAGTCTACGCTCATAATCGGCAGCCCCTCCCTGGAACCGAAAACTTATATAATTTTGCCTGATTCGTTCACTTACAAAGGTTTCCAATATTGAAAAATGGAACCCCAGCCTGGAACTCAAGCTGCAATATTGTCTGGAAATCATAAAATAATTACGTTTGCTATATTTAGAACGCATGCCAAGATTTAAAGCAGGATTTGCAGTTGCCTGAAACATCACAGACATAAGCCCTTTTCCATTGATTGGCGGAGGCCCCTCCCAGGGAACGGCAATTATGCCCTCCCATAATGCAAGCATGGGGACACAGGAAATATCATCCAGAAGAACATATTTACCGGCTATCTCTTTTTTAAACCCATCCTCGAGATTTAAAATCCACCATTGCATTGGAACATGGTGATATAGTTGTTTAGAAGTGTTGTCTTCAAAATCATGATTTTTACCAAAATTAAACATTTCATAAACTGACTTCTCATGAATAAACCGGGTAATATCATGGAGAGTCTTACAATTTGAAATAGCAAATTCCCCGGAATCAGGATCCAGCAAATTTAAAGGAGAGATATGCCGGCTGACCTTTTTAAGGGTTTTGTAAACAGGACTTTTCTCCATAAGATTTTTCTTTTTGAACTTATTTTCAAGAAGACTTTCAATGCGGCCTTTATAAACACAAAGGCCGTCGGCATCAATTGTTATTGTTTCTCCATTTTTTATTTTTTGACAAATATCAGGCACACAAAAGAGGGCTGGCACTTCAAACTCCCTGGCCACACTTGCCAGATGCCCGGCAAAACCTCCGTTTTCAGTGATTATGCCACAAGCTCTATTTAAAAGAGGGGCCCAATCGGGCAGTGCACGCCGGGTAATTAGGACTGCATTTTCAGGAAATTTAAGTAAATCTACTCTTTTGTCTACGATATACGCCTCTCCTGCGGCTACACCCGGACTTGCCATTATCCCTTCCCCGGCTATCAATTCTTCCTTGTCAAATTTGGATACAATGGGAACCTTTTTTGCGACGTTATGTTTTTGTTTGAAGGAACGAGATTGTAATATATAAATTACAGGAGGGGCAGACCCCACCACCGCCCACTCAATATCCTGGGGGGCCCCGTAGTGGGATTCAATTTTTATTGTTAACTTCGCCAGATCTGTGATAGTTTTTTCATTTAATGACGGTAAAAGTTGAAAATTTTTTACAATATCTATTTTGCAAACCCCCTCTTCAGGATCACAAACAATTTTTTTGTCTTTTTCACAAATATTTTTTTGAATAAGACGAAAACCAGGATTTCTATCCACAACAAAAAGATCGGAATTCAGGGATCCATCAACCACCGATTTCGGCAAACCCCAGGTTGAATGGATAAAAATGGAATCATTATTAATGTCGAAGGGATTGCGGGAGTAAACCACTCCGCCTGCGGCTGGATCTACCATGGCAAGACAGCCTACACACATTGAAATATCCTCGTCCCGAAATCCCCTGTTCATACGATAGCTTATTGCGGTAACACTGTATTTACTTGCAACAACTTCCTTATAGGCCTGGAAAATATTTTCAACACAAACATTTAAAACAGTTCTATATTGACCGGCAAAAGAGATCCCTGCACCATCTTCTCCTCGGGCACTGCTCCTCAGGGCAAGTGCAAGGGAATGCCCGCTGCGCTTTTTTAACGCTGTCAAAGCTTTTTCAACAGCCTTTTTAAGGTCTGAAGGTAGCTTGGCATTTATGATGAGCTGCTGAATCTGTGAGCTTAATTTATAGGGCTTATTTATATCATCGAAGGGTACAGCCTGAATCAATCTGTTTATCTCAAGTTGAAGATTATTATGTCCAAAAAAATATTCACAGGCGTAGGCTGTTAAAACAAAACCATCGGGAACCTTTACACCAAGCACATTTTTCACCTCTCCAAGATTGGCCATTTTACCGCCAACCAGATCGGTCATTGTCATATCAATATCGGATATAAAAATAACCAGCCGCTTATCCCCGACAAAAGGTTTTTCTTTCAATATATGATTAATATCACTTTGGATGGCATCAAAACGATGGAAAAGAGCCCCATATTTTCCCGGGGCAAGCCTGTCCAGTTTGCGGATCATACGGTAAATATTTACTAAAACGGCCGTGCAATTCGCATTTATGGAGGACATTCCAAAGGGACGGCCTTGGCTTAAAAGTTTTTCAATCTCCCCCATTATTTCAAGGGCATTATTGTTAGCATTCAATAAAAGCTTAAAAGCATGATACCTTTGTTTGGAATCACAAGACACCAAAGCCGCCTCTTGAGACTTTTTCCTTCGTGGAGAAGAAAATATATTTTTTAAATACCGTAAAAACCGGCCCATTTCATCCCACCATGGCTATGCGGGAAAACACATATATTTCCCCGCATATTTTTAAAGATTTAGTGGTCAAACTGCAATCCCCAACCTTCAAATAAAAACATGATAGCAAACCCGTACCATAAAGTATAAACAACGTAAAAAACCAATGAGAAAAGAACAATCCCCCATTTGGCTGAAATTTTCTGGGATTCAATTTCATAGTAATTATATGAAGTTTCCAGACCCTTTTTTTGTACTATGGAAACAACCTTGGCCTCTTTGAAAAGTTTTTGCTTTTTAAGGGCTTTGTCCATAAGGCTGGATGCCACCCACCAATTATAAAGGACCTGCTTTTCATGGTAGCCATACTTTTCAACAATTTTTGTTCCCTGATTGAAATACATCAAATCAGCGTCTTTCAGGCAATTATCAAGTATTTTACCCAGATCCCCTTTCACTTTCACCATGGAACCGGATACTTGCACATTCGCACCATTTTTATTGATAAGCATGGCGGTTTGGGAAGCTTGTTCAACATTGTCCATTTTCATGGTGAAAGCTACAATTTTCCCTTTAAGGGGCTCGATATCTTTTTGAAGTTTAGGAATAAAATAGGCAGATCCCTTTGAAATTGAATTATACAGATCATCAAGGTATTCCAGCCCGTTTTGACCTTTACATATCGGTGAAAACATCAGGACAAGAACAATAAAAAAAGAGACCAGCAACCCAAATCCCGAATAAAATATTTTCTTATTTTTTATCATGATTTTGCCTCCTTTCCATTAAGTTTATCAAGATTAAATAGAAAGGTAGCAATAACCCAGATGCTGAAAAAGCCGATCACAAGGAAAAATGCCCAGATCCCGATGGTATTCAAAATATCACCAACCTGCTTTGAAATAGGAATTATTTCCATTGCACCAAGCTTTCCCGGTAGAGCAAAGATTCTATTCACAAAACCTGCAAGCACGGCCATTGCGTAAAAACCTCTGATGGTGACTCCTTTGACAACTTTTGTAACCATGGCACCAATCTGAACCCCTATCAAGGATCCCAACAGCATACCCATGGCCAGAGTATAGAAGATAAAACCATAAACTGCATACTGGGTGATACCTGCATACCCGGCTGTAAACACGATTTGAAAGATATCGGTTCCAACGGTTGTCATTGAGGATACGCCAAGCATATATACAAAAATCGGGAAGGTCAGAAAACCGCCGCCCACACCCATTATTCCTGCGGCAAGACCAACCAGAACACCGCTTAAAACCAGGAAGACCCATGAGATACTGCGACCTCCCGGAACCAGATCATGATCGAAGTGAACCATGGGTGGAATTTTAATTGCCTGTAACTTTTTGGAAAAAGTTCCCAGCTCATCACCCTCATCCCCGAGGGGATCTGAGTCACCCAGACCCGCTTTTCTGGCTTTAAGATAATCAAACAAGGAATAAAAACCCAAAAGCCCCAGCATGATTGAATATACACTGGTAATAAAAGCATCACTTAATACCGGATTAATTTCATAGAGTAAGCGATTTATCAATCCCCCGGCTGTGGCACCCGATATCGCCCCGATAAGAAAAACTAAAGCCATGGGCACGTTTACATTACCTAATTTTCGATGGATAACACTTCCCATAATTGCTTTTGCAAAAATATGAAAAAGGTCGGTTCCAACCGCAAGGATTCCTTTTATACCTGCACTCATCAGTGCAGGAGCAATAATAAACCCGCCGCCGGCTCCAATACAGCCGGTAATCAACCCTGCGCCCATCCCGATAAGACTGGAGACAATAAAAATACCTGTAGAATAAAATGCGGGACTATAGGCTTTTTTACCCCCCAATAGTTGTGGCAGCTCCATGGCGCCAAGCTGATCAGCAAAAGCGTAGGCTCCCAGAACGATTGGGATAAGCAAAAAAAGAAGAAAAATCAATCGTTTTTTATCCCGGAAAATCCTATTGGAAACATCAAGTTCCCACCGCGCATGGGCCTGGGCACCCATTGTCATAAACTTACCCCATTGTCGAAAAAAATTCATTATTTAAAACTCCTTATATATTAAAATTGTATTTTCATTATCCTAGTTCGGCTGTTTTTTTTATATTTAAACTTAATCCCCCTTGTCGGTATTTATTTTTCCTTTGCTAATCTGAATTTTGTCGTAGGCATCCTCAAGTTTGAAAAGCAAATCATCGATGTCGATGGGCTTTAACAAATAATCAAATGCCCCTGTTTCCATCCCTTCTCCGGCCGCTTCCAGACAAGTATGACCAGTCAGCATGATCACTTCAATGGCGGGCCATTTACTCTTTATTTTTTTTAAGACTTCAATTCCATCCATACCCGGCATACAAACGTCCAGCACGACCAGGTCAACGGGATTAGCCTCCAAAATAGTTATGGCAGCCTCCCCACTATTTATACCCGAAACATCCATACCCCGTTTTTTCAGTCGTTTGATCAATGTTTCCAAAAATGCAACTTCATCATCCACAAATAATATTTTCATAGGTTTATTGTTCATAAAATTACTCCATTAATCCTGGCCGGTTCACGTATTTATCTGTGTTTTTGTCCATAAAAGTTTTCCTCCTTATGGACGGTGGGAGGTAATTTCCCTGATTCTTGCTTCCAGAATTTTCTTTTCGTGACGCCTTTTTTTATTCGCGGCTTCATCAACCTTGGCAATTAGAATTTCCATATCACAAGGTTTTGTTAAATAGTCAAAGGCTCCTGATTTCATTCCTTCAATTCCCGATTCAAAAGTGGCGTGCCCTGTCAACATGATCACTTCAACAAGGGGATGACAACTTTTAATAGTTTTCAACACCTGTTCACCATTCATACCGGCCATCTTGACATCAAGAATAACCACATCGACTTTCGGGTTTAGAGACAGGTGTTCCAGTGCCTGCTCACCACTGAAAGCTTTGGCTACATTTAACTTTCTTTTATTCAAACGTTTGGCCATGGTCTCAACAAAAGCTTTTTCATCATCAATCAAGAGTACATTTGCATCCATCATATTCTCTTTCCTTTCCGGTTATTAGATCCCAAACAGGGGGTATTCATATTTTTAACCTTAAAGATTTCTCTCATTTTTTTTATTGTTTACCGGTAGGTATATGGAAAAAGTTGTCCCAATATCCATCACGCTGTCCACATCAATTTTGCCACCCATTTTCTTGATGATTCCGTAACAGATAAAAAGACCCAGACCGGTTCCCTTGCCGACGGGCTTAGTTGTAAAAAAAGGATCAAAGATTCTGTCTAAGTTAACCGGAGAAATTCCGGCACCGGTATCTGAAATTTTTATCAGGATTTGCCCATCCACATCCATTGCAGATATTTTGACAATCCCATCTGTTTTTCCCAAAGCATCAACGCCATTATTAATCAGGTTTATAAAAATTTGCTGCAACTCGGTATTTGATCCATGGATGATCGGCAGGGGGTCTTTTATATCCGTTTCCATGGCTACGTTACTACCTTGTATTCGTTTTTTAAAATGCTCTATAATCTCCAGGATAGAATCATTAATATTTATTTGATGATTATTGGATTCGGTTTTTCGAGCAAAACTCAATAATTTGCGGGTTATCTTCTTACAACGGTGTCCCTGTGCTTTAATCTGGTTCAGTGCCCTTTCAAACTCATCAAGATTCTCACCATGTGAAAATTTTTCCTCTTCAAGAAGATCCTGAATCCATCCGGCTTCTTCAACCATAATAGCCACAGGGTTGTTGATTTCATGGGCGACCCCGGATGCAAGTTCTCCGATGGATGCAAGTTTACTGGTTTCAACCATTCGCTGGTTCATCAATTGTTTTTCAGTGTCGGACTTGGCGATAAAACCAACCATCTTTCTTGAAAGCAGATAGGTCATGACGATAATCCCACTGCCGCCAGAAATCAAAATTATCAGGGCTAAATTCATTGACCTGCGTATGGTTGAAAATGCATCGGAAGTATTTTGACGATAGACAAGAAGCCATTCATTGTTTTTCAAAAATGAGGAAACATAAAGATATTCATCCCCATAAACATTTTTAGTATTCCTTCCAACTTGCTCTATGGTAATCTGAACCCCATTGGATTTTTCAGGTTTTTTTACCAATAAGCTTTTATGCAACTCTTTTTCAGAAGAAATATCCACACGGGGCTTGGTCTGAAATTCATTTTCCCGATTGATGATAAACGCAAAACCGGTTTCACCGATACGAATATTTTCCACCAGATCATTAAAGGATAAAAAATCTATTGTAGCCCTCAATATCCAATATTGATCACCTTTTTTTTGTCTTGCAGAAATAATAAAGTGGGGCAAACCACGCAACCCTAAGAACACATCACTTACGGATACCTCATTTTTAATAGCTTTTTTAAACCAGGCAGCTTCATGGTAATTTGCATTTTTCAATTTAAAGGGACCTGCATAAGCAACCTGCAGGCCTTGTTCATTCAAAACCCCCATATCCACAAAAACATCTTTATACTCTTGTTGAAGAATGGAAAGCCGTTCTGCCAAAAAAAAATCATTACTTAATTGATCCATCCCATAAGATCTTGACAAAATTTTAATATCACTGGTTTTATCCTGTAAAAAAATATCAATATTCTGTTTATGCTTTAGAACTAATTCTTCAAGATGGGCATTTACTTTTCCACGATAAGAAGTTTTAAATTGATACAAAATAACCAGGGAAACCAAAATCATGGGGGTAAACGAAACAACAATGGCAGTGAACATAATATTTCGCGTCAATGATTTATAATAGGGTCTGCCCAATATCTTGTTTTTATTCATCTCATCTCTTTTAAATCAATTTGCTGCTCATTTTTCTTTATTTACGCTCAACCGGCCTAAGAGCAACTTTTATACCAACAGCATGATTCAGCGAAAAAACCTCTCAGTTTTGAATCGTTAATCTTTTAATTTAAATGCCTTATCAATTTTTTGGGATAGCAAACTATTTTGTCACAAAAAACCCGACCGGGGTGTTTTTCCCCGGTCGGGTCAAAACTCCCCGATTTTTAAAAATAGTAATTCCCCAGCTTGTTTTTTTCAAACTTTATATAAGTAGATCAAGTGCCATAAAAATCGTTTCTATCGGATAAAATTGCCTGTCAACTCAATAATATGGGAATGGAAACCATGATATTTACCATTAAAAATCTATGGAATGAAGAAAAAAAATAAACTGATATTGTATGTTGACAGAACTTGGCTAAAAGGATAGGTAACTGAACTAATTCAGACTGAAGTCTGAGCTATAGAAAAATAATAATTCAGATTGAAGTCTGACGATGCTTAGGAAAAAAATTATAGATTTAATGCTTATTTAATATTGCTTTCCCATTGGGGGAGTTACTTTTTTAAATTAAACCAGGAAGGTTATTATGGACAATTTTGTCCTAACTTTTGTGGTTTTTTTCGTTTTTAAGGAGATTAAAGTGAAAATTAAGAATTTTATAATATTGACATTGATTTTTGGGTTTGTTCTTACAAATAATTGTTTTGCTCATTATGGGATGGTAATTCCCTCGGATAATATGATTATGCAAAATGAAAAGCGGGATATAGAACTAAATCTTTCTTTTTCCCACCCCTTTGAACTTAATGGTATGGAATTGGTGAAACCAAAAAAATTTTTGGTGGTTAAGGATGGAAAAAGTCATGATCTTTTAGGGGAACTTGCCCCTTTAACTATTATGGATAAATCAGCTTGGAAAATGAGTTATTCTGTTAAAAGTCCTGGAGCCTATGCTTTTGTTATGGAGCCCACTCCCTATTGGGAGCCAACAGAGGATATATATATAATTCATTATACCAAAACCATTGTCGCGGCTTTTGGTGATGATGGTGGATGGGATGATGAAATTGGACTAAAGACTGAAATTGTTCCGTTGGCAAGGCCTTTTGGGTTGTATGCAGGTAATTTATTCCAGGGTATTGTTAAGGTGGATGGAAAGCCAGTTCCCCATGCAAAAGTTGCCATAGAGTTTTATAATCAGGATAAAAAAATTGTTGCTCCAACAGATTTCATGTCAACCCAGACTATTAAGGCAGATCAAAATGGTGTTTTCTCCTATTGTGCACCAGCCTCAGGCTGGTGGGGTTTTAAAGCCTTTAATATATCTGATGAAAAAATAAGGCATAAAGGTGAAGAAAAGGAAATTGCCATTGGGGCAATTTTGTGGGTAAAGTTTGAAGATTGGCAGAAAAAATAAAGTTATATAAAATTTTTTTATAACTCTGAAAAAAATGAAGAATATGCCCCAACACCAGGAGGCACACAACATGTTGTGTGCCTCCTGGTGCAGGGTAGGGAACTATTTGGAAAGAAAAACAGGCATTGGTTGAAAAGCATAATTATTATAATCAAAATCTTCAACATGTGTTAATTCAGGAATATAAACAGGTTTTATTCCAGGCGGATCATGGTTACGGATATCCCAAAGGTTTAGATGTGTATATAACTTTGGCAACACCACTATTGTTCCAATAATACGTCGGATTTAGGCTTCAAGGGCCTGTAACAAATGCGAGTTTTCGTAATTTTCCAATCCATTTGGCATGGCAATAATATTGCCTGAAAGTTCCCGACGAGTTTTAAATAATTCTGAGAATTCCTCAACAAGCTTGTCATCGTTAAATATTGTGCCAAAGGTTTTGTGATCTCTCATCGAAAGATAATAGGGCAGTAACGCGCCGATTGAACCAAATTCTTTGGGTAGTTTGCTCCTGCCGGTGCATCGTCGAATAAGTGCTTTAACAAATCGGAAAAAGCTTTCCAGACAGTTGTTAGTTCTTGGAGGAATTAGCTTGACTTCCTTACCGTCAATTTCAGTGGTAACTATAGGGACATGAAGATCATTACGATGCTTTTCCAGTCGTTTTTGGAATCTTTTCAATACTTCCGTTTGAACTAAGTTTTTACAGGTGTCCGGTCGAGGGTTAAGGTTGGATAATTCATTTTTCAACTCTTCTACATAATCTGTTAATCTCTGAGGAATAGAAAATGCTTCCTCCGCTGACAAGTGATATCTTTTTGACAAAGGAGCGAGAAGCGAATCTATATCTTTCATCTGACCTTCCAAATATAAAACACCACGTAGTTTGCTAAACCATTTTTTAAATATTCAAGATGACGAATGGAGCTTCTAAATTTTTGAGCGTCTTTATCGCCCTTATTCAACTTAGCCACAATCTCGCAAAAACCCAATCTATAATCTTTTTGGGAGCATTACCTGTTTCTCCCAAAAATCTACGGAAACCGGAATAAATTTCATTAATTCCAGTGATAATTGTCGAAAGTTTCTGCTAATGGTTAGTAACCAGGGTAGACAACCGCTG
>PIVS01000535.1 GCA_003353855.1 Desulfobacteraceae bacterium | reverse complement strand
GCCGCCGATAAAAAAAACAGCCAACAGGAACAAACCGTGAAAGACGCCGACTCGGCGGCTTTTCGCCCCGATACGGGTTGCCAGAGCCGTTTGGCTGACCAGCACATAAGAGGCGGGCACACCGATAAAAGATGAGATGAGATTGGTAATACCTGTGGCTTTGAGGTCTTTGTTCATATCAAGATCTCTGCCGGCAATGATTTCAATTCCGCTTGAATTAAGCAGAAAAGAGATTGCACTCAAAACAACAATGGTGACAATGCTGCCTACATGCTTTAAAACAAGGGGCCAGTCAACAAGAGAAAAATCCGGAAGTGCGGCCGCCTTCCACAGGGCACCGTCGGGCAGGGGGCCCAGAAGCCACCCTTGGGTTTTCAGATCTTCAATGGAAAACCCAAAAAATCTTGCAGCCAACAAAAACAAAACAATGCTTGCCAGGATCACTCCTGGGGTAATCATCATATTTTTAGGATAGCGGCTGGTCAACACCAGCAGGATTATACTGAAAACTAAGCCAAGGCCCAGGGGCAGGAAGTCAACCTGGCCAAAAAAGGAGGCCAAATTGACAATTTTCAACCCAACCCCCGTGGAAACCTGAATCCCGCCGGTGAACAGCAGCCATCCCGTGGCCGCTAAAAATCCCCCCAGAACCGGATAGGGGATAAACCGGACAAGGTTTCCCAATTTAAAATGACCCAACAATAAGAAACAGATCCCCGTTAAAACGGTTGAAAGGGCAATTGCCGTAAAAATATTGGCAAAAAGAGCTTCAGGAGATGCAGTTACAAGCAATTGGGCAAAGGACACCGCTATGACAGCCGAGATGGCAGCCGGAACATCCTGAACACTGCCGATACTCCCGGCATAGGTAGAGAACAAAGACAGCATGATGCTTATGCCGCAGGCTCCCAGCAGCAGCAGCGCCACATAGGTTCCAAAATATTGGGGGCAGGTTTTGGTAAAAATCAAGGTGGCATAGGAGACCATGAAGCTGGTGTTCAAAATCCCAAATATACCGGCAGCAGTTAAATCAGATACAATTGATTTTTTACCGGGTACCGAAGATTCGTTCTGGGTATTCATTTTTTTATTAACACCTTTTTTAGTATTGGGTTTTATTTATCTCCTACGCTGTAACATCCTGATCTAAAAAATTCTGACAAAGCATTAGTAATCGTTTTCTTGTATCAGGATCAATTCCGGCAATAAAAGGACCTTCATGGTCCAGCAGACGCACCTGATTCCCGTCAAAATCGATCACGTCGCCTCCGGCATTGCGCACCAGCAGTATACCGGCAGCAAGGTCATAGGGACTTGATTTTTTTTCCCCCCAGAGGTTCACATAGCCAAAGGTTCCCTTTGCAGCCTCAAGGAGTGCATTGGCCGGTGATCCGCCTGGGCTCCTGACCATTCTTATGTCCCCCTTTTCCCATTGGGTGTAAAAACCATTCAAAAGCGAACCTGCATGACGCTGGGGATGCAGATTAACCAGCATATCGCCCTTTGACACCTTATCCAGAGGGAGATCGTACCCCTGCTCCCCTTCGTTAAACAGGGACAATTGCAATAGTCGGGTATTGAATGAATCTCCGCCATAACAGATTTCTCCTGATACGGGATTCATAACCATACCCAGGACAGGTATTTTATCCTTTAAAATTAACAGGCTTGTTGCACAGGTTTCCGTACGGTTAATGAAACCCCAAGTGCCGTCAATGGGGTCAACAGCCACGGAATAGCCCGCCTCCGTGAAAGAACCGCCGGTTTCTTCTCCCAGCATTCCGGCATCTGGACAAAACTGTTTTAATGATTCTCTGAAAAAGAGTTCAATTGTTTTATCCGTTGTGGTTACAGGAGACCCGTCCGGTTTAAAAGAGACCTGCTCCCCCATTGACCCAAGGCGCATTTTTCGCACCATGGCCCCTGCGCTCAAAAGGAGGAACAGACCAAAGCAGAGCCATCCGTCACGACTGTCCGGATCAGCAATTGAATAAATTGAAGACCCTTTTCCATAAAATGCGGTTAATGCTTTTTTTTCAGTATGATTTAAATTCACCAGGGCTTTTCCCATGGGTAAAACGAAACAGAAAAGAGGTCATCTCAACCCAAGCATTGTCTGTCTGCCTCGGGTCATAGCTAATCCCCTGACTCAGGAGACTGCCGATATCCATGCCAGGCATCCAGCCGAATTCCTGGTGAATCACCCTGCAGATTTGTGTGTATGCATGCTGGGCTTGCAAAACAAATCCCCTGGGAAGCCAAAGAAAATGATCCTCACTGTGTTTTCCCAAAAGCAGCTCCATCCCATCACCAATGGCGTCCGTCCGAAGGATCACAGCAGTGACTGCCGGATTTGCCCCCCATTTTCCAAGCAGGCCCCGTCCGGCGATTCCGGTGCGGCCCCTTGGGTGCAGAAGAAACCCCTTGGCATCTATGTTAAGGTCTTCAGAAAAACCTGAGTTTATTTTGTTTATATCCTCTGGATCCGCCCACCCATTGGAACTCCCATTTTTTTCATTTTTCAATACAAAGGCATCCACATGGTAGGTAGGACTATACTCCGGGCATTTGAACCGCCATGGAGACATATCAATGGCAATTGTCTGCCTTGGGGGATAGGACAGGGGTCGCTCGCCCCTGATTTTTAAATGGAAATCATCTGATACCAGATCCAGCAAGAGCTTTTGGCTGGAGATAAGGGCCTGGGCCAGCTGATGCACTTCACATTCTCCCATATCTCTGCGCTTATCAAAACTTAAGGTGTGCAGGGCAAATTTGAGATGCTTTGGCAGATCCATTTCATCATTGGGGATTTGTGCGGAGAGAAGATATTCCTCGATTTTTTTTAAATTCGGCAAATCCTGACTATCAAAATCTTTGCTGATCACAAATTTGACATCGTTTTCAAGTTTGGCAAAGTCAAGTTCAATGGGATAACGCCCACTCTCCTGCCTTCCCATGCTGGTTTTTCCGGAAACAAACGACAGATCAGGGCTGACATATTCATTGGTCATATTGCTGCAGATGATCACTGTATCCGCTAAATAATTCTTATCAGTACTCATACAACCCACTCGATTAAAGGATTAATTACCTGTTGTCAGTTCTTAAAATCCGTCAATGGCAATCGTCTCATTTTCGAACACGTTTAATAAAATGCTGAAACCTGAAATATCAAAAACTTCCTGGACGTCGGCATTGAGATGGCAGACCCGAAGTTCGCCGCCGGCGTTTTGCAGTTCCTGGGCATTGGCCAGCAACACCCGAAGGCCGGCACTGGAAATAAAGTCCAGCTCTTTAAAATTTAAGACTATTTTTTTTGCCCCTGCCGCCCTTAATTCATTTAAATGATTTTCTGCTTCGGAGGATGTATTCGTGTCCAGCTCTCCATTTAGAGAAACGATATCCACATCATTCTGCTTGCTTGTTTTCA
>PIVS01001061.1 GCA_003353855.1 Desulfobacteraceae bacterium | reverse complement strand
AGGATATAGAGGATATTTGGCGGTTTGTTGCCGTTCTTCTTTTTGAAATCAGCCAATTTTTTGTCGACTTTTTTATCGTCAGCAGCCCATTTTTCGGCATTCTGGGCCTCAAGGATGTAATACTCTGCATCGTGGATGATTTTTCCTTTAGTATCAGCAGCAACCACACTGGTAGATAAAAACGACGCCAGGATGACGATCATCAATAACATGAATTTGTTCATAATTTTCCTCCGTTTTTCTAAAATGGAAAAAATAAGATTTGTGAGTGAAGTAAAGTAATCCTTTTCTTTACGATATGTCAATAACTTTCGCCAAACCCATCGCAAATTTTTTTGTAGACCGCTCCGAAGCTTAACCGGGAAGTATCAAGGCTCCAATCCCTGAAAAATAAGATCTGAAAAAATTATGGCAATTAAATTCAATATATGCTTTAGTTTTTGTTAAAACACCCTTTTATTGAAAATCGCGTGCATCTTTGGCTTTCATTTAACATAGGAGTCTCTTCTTTTTGGGGATGAATAATGGGTAATTATATAGAAAAAGCACTTTTTATTTACGCAGATCAGGGCTCAGGCTTTGTTAAGCCGATGCTGAATAATTCCCTTGGAACCCAGGTGATTGACATGGATCTCGATGATTTTCTCCATGATCCTTTGAAACCACTGGAAACTGTGAATCATGTGGTAGTATCCGGCCCGCTTGCAGCTATAAAAACTATCATGGAGCTGGCTGCGACCCATGGTTTCAGTATGGGGATAATTCCTCTGCCCCGGCAAAAAGAGCTGATTCAGTGCTATGATCTGCCGAACAGACAAGAAGATATCATTGAACTT
>PIVS01001060.1 GCA_003353855.1 Desulfobacteraceae bacterium | reverse complement strand
TTTCCCCGGTTGGTGTAAACTGCCTTGTCCACGGCAAACCGATGATTTCCCTTTTTCAGCAGCAGGGTATTTCCGGCATAGGTGCATTTATAGCTATAGGTGGTCTGAAATTTTCTATCCATGAAAACCCTGGCATCGGGCAGATCTTCAGTCCTGTTTTTCCCCTCGGAATGGAGGTTGGTGAAAAAATGACCCTGGTTGGTAACTTCCCTGTGAAAATCATCATAGGCATTCCGGTAAAGCAACTCGGCACTGTGGCTCACGTAGGCGGAACTGGTGATTTCAAGGGCGGGGTTTGAAACAGGGGATCCCACAGGGCCCCGCATGTAAAAACCCACAATCATGGTCATACCTTCCATGATGTTGGTCAGGCTAGACTGAATATCTTCAAGGGCTTTTTCTCGGTCCATCCGATTGGCAAGGGAAGAAATATCATCTTCGGGGTTGGCAATATAAAAGGTTCGGTCTACGATCCTTCCCTGTTCACCAGCCAGATCAAAGTGGATGGTATGGTTTGTCATGGCAAGGGGCTGTTCCTCTTTCTTCTCAAGGGCCAAATTTTTAATAAATGTCTGGTCTTGGGGAGATCCGGTATTGATAAATACCTTGTCCGGGTTGCAAAGGATAATGGCATTGGCAATCCGCAGGAGTACGTCCGGGTGCTCGATGGTTGATATCCGGGACAGTTGGTCATCATCCATTTTCTGTTTAAAAATTGCTAATGCTTCATCAGGTGATTCAATTTTTCCAAGAGTGTTCAAAATATCCATGTCATTATCCGTATTATTTGATGGTCGTTATTTTCAAATGTTACTTTTCAAATGAGTTTCAAAAAATA
>PIVS01000077.1 GCA_003353855.1 Desulfobacteraceae bacterium | reverse complement strand
CCGCAGGTTCCGGAATATTCATGTACCGGGCTGGCCTCCAGACGGATTACCTTGCCATCTTTGACATAGGCGTTTGCAGGGCAGAACTGGGCACACATCTGGCACAGCACCGGCACTTTCTTCTCCCTGCCGTACTCGGCATTGGGAACCCTGAGCGGCGCAGCATGCGCTTCATTAAAAGGTTTGGTTGAAACGGCTGAAATCCCCATGGCAGAGGCTGATTTCAGAAAAGACCGCCGTGAAATTCCCTTATTCTTTTTTTTCATAGACACTGTAGCCATCCCCTTTTTAGTTCCACATAAAAGTAGAGTTTTTCTGTGAATTTACCATGCCCGAGATACTCATGGATGCATTATCCCCATCGGCAGCTTCAACCTTACAATCTTGTTAGCGCCTTATTTTGGCTATTTGCGATTTGCCTGAATTCCCTGGGTTGCCATGAATTGATCCAACTTTTCCCTGAAGGCCTGCCTCTCTTCTTCCCGGGCAAAAAGGAAGAATTGTCCCATACTCCGCTGAACCCTCATCAAATCGATGAGAAAATTATAGCTGGCATTGGAAGCCTGCTGGTCTGAGACCAGGGAGCTATTTTGCGCATCAATGAGGTCAATGATCGATTTGATCCCCCGCGCATAGGAGTCAGTTACCAATACTAAATTGCGTTTAGAAGCATCCGCAGCATCAGCGGTGAGCCGGATACTTGGATAGGAGGCCCGAATCAGGTAGACAGCATTTAAAACCAGGGTTTCAATGCTGTTGGCAGTTGCCCTGCGTTGGTATTTCAAACCGGACAATTCTTCCCTGGAACGGTTCAACGTGGCTGATTTGCCCCCTCCGGAATAAAGCGGAAGGGATACCATTACCCCAGCAGTCCAGTCGGTATCATCCTTGCCAGGTATGTTCAAAGAACCCAATGAAGGGGGCGAACTGCCTGCACCTCCCTTGTCAAAGGTCTCGGTTACGTCACCGAAGAGGGAGACCGAGGGCAGCCAGAATTCCCTTTTTGCCAGGTTGATTGTTCTATCCTGGGCTGAGATGGCAGCATCTATCTGCTGCAGTTCAGGTGAAATATCCAATCCTTCCTGGACCAGAAAATCACGCAGAATGCCCAATTCATGGGGGTTGTCCATGTAAGTCAGCATATGGTGGTCCGGCAGAATGCTCAGGGGATCTTCATAGTCTTTTTCCTCAACAACGAACATTTCCCGCAGGGGGCGGTTGAGGATTCGGTTTACGGCGCTGAGCGTATCCAATGACCTGGATTCAGCAATGAGTACCTGACGCCGGCTTTCAGCAATTTGACTTTCCCATCGGTAGACCTCCTCTGGTCCGCCGGCACCTATGGAAACTCTGATCTGGGCTCGTTCCAGATTTTTCCGCGTCAATTTAAGGTTGTTTTTCTGGATACGTTCGATGCTCTTGGCTTTGAGGACATCCAGATAGGTAATGGAAGCGGCCTGGATGATGTCCAGTTCAACGGCATTACGACCCTGCTCCCTGGAAACCTGGCCATACTGCTCAACCTCATAGTTGGCCCAGGCCTCATCGGAATAAATCAACTGGGTGGCCGTGACTGAGCCGGTCCACTGATTTTCAGGCATCGCACCCAGGGATGCTGCGGCCCGGTCATCGTCTATGACCGAAGCCTGGGTGCCGATGCCAACCTGGGGCAGCAATATTGATTTGGCCTGCTGTACCCGCTGGAGTCCTGCCTGGACGGATCGGTTGGCAACGGCCAGATCCGGGTTTGCGCTCATGGCTTCGGCAACCGCCTGGTGAATGTCCAGGGTGCGTATAATGCGGTCATCCGCTTCATTGATCAGATCCGCTTCTGTGAGGATGCTCCATCCGGGATGAATCCCTATGGCACGGGCAGTGGCCATGTTGATGGACAACTTTTCTCCCAGAGCAAAGGTGGTTTGTAAATTCCCCGCCCGTTTCCCATCCAAAAGTTCCTGGACATTAATGGCAATACTGCGGGCCATGTGCTCCTGGCTGTCTTCGGGGATAATACTGGTCAAAAGACCTTTTTTCACATCCCTTCGTCCCTGGAACGCAAAGCCGGGCAGTTTTCTTTTAATCAACCCATCCACCAATTTTTGAAATTCAGTGTCCGGCAGCCGGGGCAATTTTGAAACAAAAACAGCATCCGTACCTTGGGGAATCTGTGCCAAAGCTGGTTCAGCCAGGTTTTCCACCTGAACAACCTTCACATCCAAAGAAAACTCGTTGGCAATTCTACTGGCAAGAGTGTTTAACTGGGGTATGGATTGGATCAAAAATCCGTCTACCACAAAGGCAACCCGGGAAAAGGGAGCAATATCCAAAAACGACTGAAAAGAACGGTCAAAATCAGAAAAGGTGTTGATATAGTTCAGATTGATGACACCGCTGGTCCCTTTCTCAGATGGCAGTTTCTGGGTTTGGGCGTCGATTACATTGGCAGCGATCACCGGTTTTGGAAGATTGCGCCGCTGGCAAACTTCATTTGTTGCCACCTCTCCTAAGCTCAGAACAATATCAATCTCGTTTAATGCCAGCATTTTGTCCAGGGCCTGATTTATTTTTTTAACATCATAATTTCCGGAAAGCTGTTTGTTTTCCGGAAAAACAACAGTATGCTCCCCCTTGGTAATGCTGAGAATCTCATCCTTAACGAGCCCAACCATCCCTGGAAAACGCGGGGACATTCCATCAAAAACAATACCAATCTGAATCGTTTTTGCAAAAGCCTCAACATTTAAAAACAATATCGAGGAAACAACGATGAGGCCAAAAAATATTATAGGCCGGCACAATTTCATAACCCTACTCCTGTTGCTAGTTAACGGTTTCATATTACGCAGCTTTGATCTTAAAAAACGTTGCATACAGCGTTGGAACAAAAACAAGTGTCAGGACAGAAGCAAATCCGAGACCAAACACAATGGTTGTTGCCATAGAGACAAAAAAGGCATCCAGAAACAGCGGGATCATACCCAGCATGGTGGTCAATGCCGCCAGCATCACCGGCCGCATCCTGCTGACCCCGGAATCCACCACCGCAGAAAAGTGATCTTTACCCTCCCGGATCTCCAAATCGATCTGGTCAATAAGCACGATGGCATTTTTAATCAGCATCCCGGACAGGCTCATCAGCCCTAGCAGGGCCATGAATCCAAAGGGCTGCTTCATTAGCAGCAGGCCCAGGACGACACCGATGAGGGAAAGTGGGACAGTGAGCCAGATGATCAAGGGCTGCTTAAAGGCATTAAAAAGAAAAATCACCACAAGAATCATCATCCCAAAATAGATGGGGATGTTCTCGGCAAGCTTTGCCTGGGAATCGGAAGAATCTTCAGCCTCCCCCCCCCAGGCCATGAAGTATCCCGGCCGACCCTTGAGGGGGATCATGTCATCATACTTGATGGGAATGGTGGCAGCTGTATATTTATCAGGGGCAACTTCTTTTCCCAGATAGCTTTCGGTATCAGCACCCAGGGCCTGCTCAAGCTTGGGTTTGATCCGGCGAAACAGGTCAGAGGGAAGACCTTGGGCTGCATCAGCATGGAGTTTGATCATGGAACGGCGGTGCCACCGTGAGATACGTGCATTTTCCGTTTCAGTGGAAAACCCATCCACCACCTGCTGCAACGGAATTTTTTTGTCGGCAATGGGGCTGTACACCATTACATCCCTCATATTCTCCATGGTCAGGCGCTCGTTTGCCGGTCCCCGTGCAATGATGGGGATCAGCTCGATGCCCTCCCGGTAAAGGCCGGCTGTGGTACCTGAAAAATTGGACTGCAAAGCTGTTGCAATCATGGGCCGGTCAATGCCCTGGCGGCGGGCCCTGTCCTCTGCAATCACGGGCTGAACCACCTTAACCCTGGCCCCCCATTCATTGCGGACCGCCTTGGTATTGGGCTCAGCTGCAATGATGGCCATGGCTTGTTCCCCCAATTCCCGCAGCACCTTTGGGTCAGGCCCGTTGATGCGAAGCTGAATTTTACCCCCTTCACCCGGTCCCAGGGTGAATTTTTTCACATTCACGATGGTATCGGGAAACATCTGCTCCAGGTCGTACTGTATCTGTTGGTAAATCGTATCAATGATCTCAAAATCTTCAACCTCCACCATGATACTGCAGTACTGGGTTGAGGCATCCACAGGAACGCTGTAGGTCAGGATGAAACGGGAATGGCCCGACCCAACAGCCGATGCCACGGATTTGACCCCTTTGGTTTTCATCAGGTAGGCTTCCATTTTGGCCACCCGCTTTTCTGTCTCCAGGATATGAGTGCCTTCCCGAAACTGGCACTCCACCTGAAACAAAGGGCTGGTGGATGCGGGAAAGAACATCTGGTCAACTTGACCAAACCCAACCAGTGCCATGGCAAACATGCC
The DNA here is from genome assembly GCA_003353855.1 of Desulfobacteraceae bacterium. Classification (GTDB taxonomy): domain Bacteria; phylum Desulfobacterota; class Desulfobacteria; order Desulfobacterales; family Desulfobacteraceae; genus NBML01. The sequence continues at coordinate 10,222 of PIVS01000077.1, read as the reverse complement.
CACTACGCAGGCAATGGTGATCCAGCGAAACCGGATGGCCAGGGTCAGAAATTTACGGTAGATCTGATAAAATTTACCGGCATAGGGGTCTGATGAAGAATCACCTGTTTTGGCGTTTTTCCCCAGTACAAACATCTTGGTGATCAGCGGAGTGGTGGTGACGGCTGTGAGCCAGCTTAAGGAAAGGGAAATAAGAATCACATAGTACAGGGACCTTGTATACTCACCGGTCTGATTGTCCATGCCGCCGATGGAGGCAAAGGCCAGCACGGCAACAGCCGTAGCCCCCAGCAAAGGGATGGAATTTTGACCCACCACCTCCTTGGCCGCCTGCATCCCGTCCATACCCTGTTCCATTTTTACCTTCATACCGTCCACCACCACAATGGCATTGTCCACCAGCATGCCCAGGGCAATGATAAGCGCCCCCAGGGAAATCCGTTCCAGGGTGATGGAATAATAACCCATGACCACAAAGGTGGCGGCAATGGTGACCACCAGAACAAATCCAATGATCAACCCGCTGCGAAGTCCCATGAAAAGAAGAAGGACCACGATGACAATGATAACCGCCTCCACCAGGTTGACCACAAATCCGTCCACGGCTTTTGTGACCATGTCAGACTGCATATAGATGGTGCCAAGCTCCATGCCCATGGGTATCTGGGGTGCCAGTTCATCAAGGCGTTTTTTCACGGCCTCTCCCATGGTGACGGCGTTGCCCCCCATTACCGTGGAGATGGCGATGCCAATGGCGGGGTTGCCGTTAAAGCGCAAAATCCGTGCCGGGGGATCCACATAGTCCCTCCGAATGGAGGCCACATCCCTGAGATAGACCAGCTTGCCTCCCTTACTGGCAATGAACAGCTCTCTAAAATCTTTTTCAGACTTAAATAGGCCCGTTGGAAAAATGGGGAGGTACTCGCTGCCGATCTGGATTCTGCCGGCATCGGCAGGCAGATTTTTAGCCCCCAGGGCATCAAAGATCTCCTTGCGGGTGATGCCCAGAGCCGCCATCTTCTCCCGGGACATCTCAACATAGACCGCCTCGTTCTGTTCGCCGAAGAAAACAACTTTTTTAACATCTGTAACCGTTACCAGTTCCCGCTTTAGCAATTCAGCAACCTTCTTGAGCTCTGCATAGGAATAGCCTTCCCCGTAAAGGGCGTAATACACCCCGAACACATCGCCAAAATCATCGTTGATGATACTGGGCCCGGCTCCGGGGGTCAGTTCCGGCTGCACATCGTAGATCTTGCGGCGCATCTCGTCCCATACCTGGGCAATTTTGGACTTATCATAGTGGTCCTGGAGCTTAACCTTCACCGTGGAAAGCCCCCGGGAAGAATAGGATTCAACCCGCTTGAGCTGGCCCATCTCCTGGATGGCCTTTTCAATTCTCTCTGTCACATCCTCCTGAACCTCCCGGGGAGATGCGCCAGGATAGGGGGTGAGGATAACGGCATCCTTGATCACAAATTCAGGATCTTCCAGGCGGGGAAGGTTTTGATAGACCTGGTATCCCAAAAACAGCATGACAATGGTAAGGGTCCAGGTGATAACACTTTTACGGATGGAAAACTCGGCTATATTCATGGGATTTAGTCCTTGTTGTTATTCTTTCCAGATGCTTACTTTCATGCCTTCCTGGAGCTTAGTGAGTCCGGAAGTGACAATAACCTCGCCCCCGGTCAGGCCTTTTAGGATCAGGATATTTTTTGAACCGGTCATTTCACCCACAATAACCTGAGTCTTGTGAACCGTCATACCTTCCTTTTTCAATACCCAGACAAAGGCTTTTTTCTGTGGATCCTCCATGACCGCAATGGCTGGTATGACAATCTGAACAGCCATTTTTTCCGTTTCCCCACGCTTACCGGTTACAGTAGCTGTCATACCCGGCAGGATGTTGATGCCTTCCGGCTGATCCATAAGCAAAACCACCTGATAGGTCTGGGTCTGGGGATCTGCTTCGGTGGAAAATTCTTTAAGGGAAAGGGGAAAGTTTTTACCGGGGGCTGCGGCAAAGGCTGCCGTGACATCTGTCTTTTTTCTCTTCTTGAGGTTGACGATCAGGGCTTCCGGCGCATCAATCAGTATTTCTATTTTTGAGTTGTCCTGAAAAAACACAATGTGCTGTTTGGCCTGGACCTCTTCGAAATTCTGAACATGCCGCTTGGCCACGATCCCGTCAAAGGGTGCTTTCAAGTATGTATCTTTGAGGGCATTCCGGGCATCTTCAAGTTGAGCCGCTGCAACGTCCCGGGAGGCTTTATACCGATCAAAATCCGCCTTGGAGACCTGTTTACGCACATAAAGCTCTTTGTAGCGTTCATATTGGCGATCGGCATTGACGGCCCTTGCTTTGGCCGCATCCAGATTAATCTTAAAATCCCTGGGCAGGATACGGGCGATGAGTTTTCCTTTTTTGATAAACTGTCCCTCTTCCACCGGCAGTTCCACCAGGGGACCGGGGACCTTGAAAGATAGATCCACCCGTTGATTGGCCCTTGTTTTCCCGGGAAAAGTAAGTGGGATATTGCTGCTGCTGCCCGCCACAGTCATGACCTTCACCGGCCGGACGACCTCTTTGGGAACGGCTTCCTCTTTCTTTTCGCAGCCAGTTGGGAGTAAAAATACCAGCATGAATGCCATCAATATCGACAATTGTCCTATAATCAGTTTTCGCGAACCCGTAAAGATGTTCTTCTGCATCATAATAAACCCCTCTGTATATAAATTACTTTTATCAACTAAATTAGATCCTTAGCTTTTTCATTTAAGTTTACCTGACCATTTTTTCTGTATTTCCTATTCAATCGAATCAAGTTATGTTATTTTTGGGCGCGATCCGGGCTTTTGCCAGTTCAATGCCGCCTGTTTCCAAGGTTTTAAAAATTTTCATTTCAAAGGTTTCTCCCAATACCCTGGCAGAGCCCACAAGCACTTGAAAATCCCGGGTTTGAAAGTGATTTTCCATGGCTTGTTTTGTCTTCCATTCCCCCATAACCATATAAACCCTTTCTTCATCGCAATTGCTGTAAAGCCTGTATCCTATGCATTTTTTCCCCCTGCGTATCCGGGGTGCAATCGACTTTAAATTTGCTATAAACTCGTTACTTTTGTAGTGCTTGAGATCCACCTTGATCAGGTAGGAAAACATATTATAGACCTCCTTTGGCTTTAACAAGAGTTCCTGCATGTCAGTTGTAAAACGACTTGTTACTTCATATATCAATACACAGAATGTGCCATGATGTTGTATTCTTGCATGTTTAGGTGGAACACACTGTTATTATGACGTATTTGAGATAAATACCTAAAAAAAACAGGGGGGGGGGGGTATGACAAGAAAAAACACCAAATTTGGTGCTTAAACCAAACTTGGTGTTTTTTCTTGTCGCTTTATAAATATCAGGACGGGGACTGGAAATCCCGTTAACTCAGGTTTTACAATCACTGGGGGATGGGTTTTTTGATGCCGAGCTTGGTCATCCGGCCCCTGAGGGTGTTGACATGCATTTTCAGTGTGGAGGCGGCACTGTTTTCACCGCCGATCTTCCATTTTTTAGCCTTAAGCACTCTGAGGATATACTCCTTCTCCATCTCTTCAAGGGATTTAAAGGCTTCTGACTGAGGCTTTCTAACTTTTGGCAGGTCAAACTTCAGATTCTTTTCCTTGGTTATGATCAATGCCCCCTCAATTGCGTGTTTTAATTCTCTTACGTTTCCCCGCCAGGGGTAGTTTTGAAGCATCTCCATGGTCTGTTTGGAGACCTTGGCCTCTGGTTTCCCCATTTTTCTTGCCGAATGCCGTATAAAACATTTGACCAGCAAAGGGATATCCTCCTGTCTTTCCCTGAGGGGTGGGATAGTTATGGGAAAGACTTTAAGACGATACCATAAATCTTCCCTGAATCGGCCTTCCGTCACTTCTTGTTCAAGGACACGGTTGGTGGCAGCGATAATACGGGCATCTGAGTGACGGGTTCGGGGACTGCCCAGCCGCTCAAATTTGCCGCTCTCAAGTACCCGAAGCAGTTTTGCCTGGAGTTCAAGGGGCAATTCACCGATCTCATCCAGAAAAAGTGTTGATCCTTTGGCCAGTTCAAACCGGCCGATCTGGCTTGAGGTTGCCCCGGTAAAGGCCCCTTTTTCCCTGCCGAAAAGTTCACTTTCGATCAGCTCACCGGGCAAGGCGGCACAGTTCACTTTTACCATTGCCCGTTTGCCGTAACGGCTCAGCTTGTGAAGGGCTCTTGCGATCAACTCTTTGCCGGTTCCGGTCTCTCCCATGATCAGGACGGGAGAGTCTGTCGGTGCCACCTGCTCCACCCTGTGCAGCACATATTTCAAAGGCTCACTTTTTCCGACGATGTTCTCAAAATTCTGTTCCAGCTTAATTTCATCCTGAAGATAGGCGCTCTCAGCCTCCAGCTGTTCCTTGAGCCCGCTTATTTTTTCAAACGCCTTCTTGAGTTCATTTTCAGACCGCTTCATCTTCGTGATGTCCACATAAATATTCACCACATGGGCTATTCTGCCTGACGAATTTTTTACCGCATAAAGATTACATTGAATCCAAACCGTTCTTGATTGAATATGACCCAGGTCCAGTTCCTCCGCAATACGGTCTCCCTCATACTCAAAAGCGGGCAGGATGACCTCTTCACCGTCAAAGGCTTTTTCAACCAGAGGCATAATCCCCTGGTCAACTATCTGGCTGTCCTCTAACATGTTGTAACTTGAAAGGGCCTGTCTCTTTTCTTCTTCCCCCTTTAATCCCCACAATTGCATCCAGGCTTTATTGACCCTTCGGATCTGCCCGCCGGGATCCAGTATTTCCATGGCAAGAGGAGACTGCTCCATGAGTTTTCTGAATTGTCTTTCGCTCTGCTCAAGTGTTTTTAATATCTGGCTGCGATTTTCAAAAAGCAGGGCATTTTCCACGGACACCCCGAATTGAGCGCATAGGTGCTCTATGACCTCTACACGTTCCAGGGTAAAAACATGGGGAAGATTGCTGTTTTCCATATATACCATTGCCTTGATCTGCCCCTGGTTCAGTACGGGGAAACATGCCATGGAACGAATGCCGCAGGACTTGACCAACCGGTCCCTGGTGAACCTTTGGTCCTGCTGGGCATCCCCCAGCACCAACGCCTTCCTTGTTCTTTTACAATAGGAAAAAACGGATGAGGGAAGAAAATTCTCATCCTTATTTTCGCCTTCTCTTGCACATGGATGAGAAGATAAAATATCATGATCATCTGTGTCTGCACTTTTCTGAGCCTCAACTGACCACCGGCCTTCCCGGTTAAGCAGGAGAACCGTTTTTTGAGCCCCTGAAGTGGTCATGATCAACTTCATCATTTTGAAAAGCAACTTTTCAATGTCCGTTTCCCCGGCAATCATCCGGGAGGCTGTAATAATACTGTCCAGGTCTGTCTGAATAAGGCTGATCGGCTTGGTGATGGTTTGATGCGGCACAGTCTGATTTTTGGAAAGGGCGATTTGACCTGAAATCAGATGTGGTTTAAACCACTTGTGGGTGTTGGTTTCAATCTCGTTTACCTTTGCGCCTGCATCCCATTGGTGGTACAGGACCCGTGCCTCACGGATATATAGCTCTGCGATATCCATGTATCCCTGCTCAGCCCAGAATTTGGCGAATAACTCATTGGCCAGGGCCTGGTCATGGATAAACAAATTGTTTTTTGCCCCTTTAATGGCTTTTTCATAAAACAGGACCGCTTTCCAATGGGATGCCCGGGTCCGAAATTTCTCAGCCAGAAGCAGATGATATTGATGCTGGTAATTCATGGGGGCAGAGCCGGCCCAGGTTTTCAGTTCAGCTTCAAAGAGAGCCAATTGATTCAGTATCTTTTCTTTTTCCACCGCTTCCTTGGTGTCAGCCAAACAGGCAATACAGGAAAGAGCGCCGTAAAACGATATCTTGGTATACAGGTAGTGGGGGTTGAACCCATGCCTTGTTTTCAGGGCTTCATTGACATGTTTCCACGCCTCTTTATAATTTCCGAAAAGATAGCAAAGGGTTATCTTGACGGATCTGTAAAAAGAAAGAGCGTGGTCATTGTCTTTTATTTGGGGAAGCATGCTTTTCTCGGAGAACCACTTGCCCTCCAGAACGATTGAGTTTTGAGATTGTCCAGTCAGATTGGATGCAGCCTCTGCAAACAGTGAGCATATCAAATTCGTAATCTCCTGCTGTTTTTTGCGGCACAGGGTTATGCATGGTTCTGCTTCTTTAAGATACTTGCTTAACGGCGTACCGCATCCCCATAAAAGCAGGGTATGGTTGGCAAGGATGTACAGACACCATTCGAATTCCCCCTCCTTTAGTCCGATGATGTGGTATTGTTTCAGCACAGGAATCAGATCATGAACAGAGGATTCCCAGTGATCTATCCATACGCAGTTCATGTTCATTACTCTGGTCGCGATCCCGCCGGACGGATATTTTTTGAGAAGGTTCCTGCTCAGTCTGCCATATATATTGGCTTCCCTGTAGCGCTGGTCCAGGCACAAGGACCTTGCATGACAGCTCACGGCAAAACTTGTCACCTGACTGTTGCCATATTTGAAGATGATATTCAGTATGGTATTGAAAAGATCCGTAAAGCGGTCCGGCATCGAAAACATGATTGGGGTACTGATGGCCATAAGAATATCAAGGGCGATCTGCTTTTCCCGGTTATCAATCCGTGGAAGATTGAGCAGTTTATCCGCTGACAGATCCGAAGAAAGCTCTTGTTCAAAGGCAACGCCCAGCATCCCAAGATACCCCTCTGCCAGTTCAATTGCTTCGGAAGATTTATTTTGGGCAACATAGGCCATGATCATTGTCTGGTAGGCCATTGAAAAATCCACGGTCTTTTTGGCCCGGGCAAGGATGGAGTTGAAAAGGGAGGTGACTTCCCCATATTTGATGTTCAGATAAGCGGCTTCAATTAACTGATTGTAGGCAGACAATGTAACCGGGTAATGCGCCTGCCAACCGGTTTCACCCAGGAGAACGACACTCTGGCTTAAATAGTCATAAGCAGCAGCAAAAGCGGAAAGCGTTTTTGCCTTTCTGCCTGCCTTAAGATTCAGTTCAGCCACCAGGTGTCTTTCCTCCTGGTCGGTTACCCATGCCCCAGCTTTGTTATAATGCGTGACAATATCAAATAAATGTTGGTAAGGATTTTGATCATCTGAAGTCTTGCTTAAAAGTCTGGCAATTTTCAAATGCGTTTGCGGTTTTTCCCCTTCTTCAATTAGATGATATGCAGCTTTGTGTAACTGGTCATGAGCAAAGCCGTATTGGCCATCCATATCTACGATGAACTGGCGGTCTGACGAAACCGTCAACAATCTCCCTGCGGCTGTTTCAGACAGTCCCGAGATCTTGGCAAGGGTGCTAAGATCAAACCGGTTGCCAAGGCAGGCCGCGTGCATCAGAATGTTTTTTGAATCATCCGGCAACCGGTTCATTTCTTCTGCCAGGAAATCGGCAACATTCTCAGATATTGACATTGAACGGATATTTTTTATATCCAATTGGTAACAGCCCTGTTCGGCCTCGTACCTGAGATGCCCTTTCTCATACAAGCCATACAACAACCTGCGGATGAAAAAAGGGTTTCCTCCGGCTTTTGTATGAACAGTTGTGGTGATTTTTTGAGCATATTCACGGGATTTTAACGTGTCATCCAAAAAATTCTCAAGGTCATTGCGTGTTAATTCATCCAGTGTCATGATCTGTGGAGGCCTGCCATTTGATTGAAAAGACTGAATCATTTTCATCAGGGGATGATTCGTGCCGACCTCGTTGCTGCGAAATGCCCCAATTATCAAAAGGCCGGGGCCTGAAAAATCGCTTTGGATTAATTGAAGCAGCTTTAATGTCGCGTCATCTATCCATTGAAGGTCATCCATGAACAGGACGAGGGGATGCTCTTGGGAAGCAATGGCAGACAAAAATTTCATAAAGATGTATCGAAATCTGTTTTCTGCTTCCTCGCCTCTCAATTCTGGTAACGGTTTTTGAGAACCGATGATATCCTCAAGAGCAGGGATAATGTTTATCAAGACCTGGCCCATATCCCCCACAGCGGATAGAATTTCATCTTTCCAGGTTTGAAATGCCGATTCGGTTTCAGATAAAATATGACTGCTGAACATCTCAAAGGCCTGGGGGATGGCTGAATAGGGTATAGCTGACAGGTATTGATCAAATTTACCCATTATGAAATATCCGTTTTTCTCAAACACATCCTGTTTCAGCTCTTCAACCAATGCGGTTTTTCCAACTCCGGAATACCCGGAAATGAAAAGGGTTTTGAAGCCGTCACAACTGGCGGTTTTAAACGTGTCGGCCAATTCCCGCATCTCCTTGTCCCGGCCATATAGCGCTGGGGGGAAATCAAATTTGGCGAAGCGATCACCTTGGCCCAATTTGAAGGATTCAATGGGCTCATCCAGAGACAAGGCTGCCAAACATTTTTTTAAATCCAGCAGAAGCCCGTCTGACGATTGATACCGATCCTCCTTATTTTTTAAAAGCAGTTTTAATATAATCCCGGAGACCCCCCGGGGTATGTCGGACAATATTTCTGAAGGGGGGACGGGATCTTTGGCAATGTGACTATGGATCAGATCAACCGGATTTGTTGAATTATAGGGCAATTGTCCGGTCATAAGCTCGTACAATACGATGCCAAGAGAATAGAGATCAGACCGTTCATCCACAGCCCGGTTGATCTTCCCGGTTTGCTCCGGAGCAATATATGGAAGGGTCCCCATCATCTTTTGGGCCTGGACATGGTGATACCGCCCAGAGTCAGTTCGTTCTGCTGATCCAAAATCAATTATATATACGGTGTGTGGATGTTCTTTAATCAGTATATTGTTACTGTTTAAATCTAAATGGAGAATATTCTGTTCATGAACTTTTGATAGGATATTGGCTAAATCATGAGCGATCTGCAGCTTTGGGGTCAGTCCAAGGTTATGTTCAGCCAGATAGTCCCTCAGGGTTTTGCCCTCAATATATTCCAACACAAGGGCCGGCTGATTCTCAATTTCGATTTGACCCAGGAGCCTGCGTACACCCATAACCGAATCAAGGGCTCTGGTAATCTTATATTCTTTTTCAAGGGCTCTGGTTTTACGTTTGGATGATTTTTTTTTTGCCGGCATCTTTATTACCACTGGATAGTCAAACTCCGGCAGTGTCTCTGTTTTGATAATCGAGTTGCCTTGGTAAATAACATTCTGCTCATTTAAAGCCATGTGAAAATTGGATCTCCCTTAACTATTCGATTGAATTGGTGATGCGATTGTGCAACGGGAAAACGGCTATCATTCAGCTCTCTGCATATTTTATCGCTCAATAATTTGTTTAAATCAACGAAAAATTCGAGTTTGGCCGCAAATAGCGTATAAATTTTCTTTTATTAAATCTGTTTCCATTTTTACCGGTTATTTCAATTCAGCAAAATTAGACCCTCTGTGTCTGCTATGTTGAATTTGCAAACATTGCTTCCCGTTCAGGCTGGGTTATTTCGTCCGGAATGTTGTCTGACACTATATTACCATATCCATTAAGGACAAGGATGGTTATCATATGTCCTTCTTTGCATTTGGGACAGGCAATACCATCATCCTTTATTGGCTGCAGGTCTTGGTTGTCAGTGACCGCAAGAGCCTGCCGGATGGTCTCAATGTTGATTCCGGCCTTGCCGTTGGCCTGGAACCCGTAATATCTGATACGGTGGAAGTGTTTCGGCAGCACATGGTTTAAAAACCTGTCGATGAAGGTTGTCACTGGCAAAGATGTCGTTTCCCATCGTGCTTTCTTTTTTGTGTTTTTGAACCAGAATTCAATCTGGCCGTCCTTTTCAGCTATGATTCGATTGTTGCTGATGGCGGTTCTGTGGGTGTAACGGCCGATATATTTGATGACTTCTTCCGGCCCTGCAAACGGTGGCTTGGAAAAGACCACCCATTTTTTGGGGACTTCATGGTACAGCCATTGTTTGAACGTAAAGGGATCTGCAAGAAAGCTTAAATCGCCGGGGAACTTAAGCAATCCTTTTTTATGGGCCTTTTTAATCCCTTCCAGAAACTTGGCCCTGAATACGTTTGATAATGCCAGGACAGGAAAAAGAAAGGTTTCGTGATTCTTGGCTGTTACCCACTGACCGGCTTCGTTTAT
>PIVS01000534.1 GCA_003353855.1 Desulfobacteraceae bacterium | reverse complement strand
CAGGTCAAGATAAATTGGCAAGCCAGCCAGTGCCGTCATGCCGCTCTGAGTTTTTTCTTCTTCATACTTGAATGGTAGCACGCCTTGTGTCATAGTTAATTCACCCCGTTGATGATAGTCTTTTGTTCACACCAACACTCTATCGGCTTGAGTCATCAAGCGCAACGGGGTTTTTATTTTTTTTGATGGTGGATTGGGGGAACATCCTCACTGGAAAAAAATGAATAGGAAATCCAAAAAAAAGTTGCTCCAACAAATTATGGATGAGGCAGTTAATAATTATGATCACTCTCAGACACTGGACATCCCCATTGAGCAACTCACTGGAGTAGAAGATCAAATGCCGTCTAAAGGAATCCGCAGTCTCCCAGAAATGGCAGATTATATCAAAAATTTTCATAACGATAATCTTTTTGATTTTGATAAGCGAAGAAAACCATATATCGAAATCGTTGATAAGGAGTTGCAATTCATCGATCAGCTTTTAGATGACCAGATTATCAATAGCTTCATAGCACCGGATGGTTATTCCCCAGCACATAGGGATGTTCAGCCTTATCAATTGTTCTGAATGGAACTTTTGAAAATCATCAAATACCCTGAAATCAGTTACAGGAAATTTTGCAGTGATGAGTATTTTGGCAGAGAAAGAAAACAAAACAGACGATTTGTAAGGTTGCCTTTAAATACAAAAGATCAAGTCCACCATACAGAGTTGTGTCATTTTCGGATGGGCTTACTTTTCAGCTAGCTGATGAATGTCTTTGTGTACTTTCTTCATCATTTTTATCAATCCGGTTGCCTTGAAAATACGGTCATTCATGGCGTTGATTCGACCGAACTTCCTTCTGAAATCAATTATCCCATTTGTACAGTCGAGGTCAAAGGCAAAAAGATACGCATATATTCAGATCCTGATTGTGATTGCGGACAACGCCGGAAGAAAAGGGATAAATCGTACTATATTATTGGTTATCGCCTTCATACGTTAACCGCTGACCAGGCTTACCATGATAAGGATGGTTCGATACTTGAGGAAACCGGTGTCTATGTTGTGGCTCCACCATCTGAAAAAACAAAACTTCCTGAGAATATTTTAAAATTTCCATTGAGAGATACCTGCAATGATTTTTGTGAGATCCCAATGAGGAGTCTGGGTGCTTCACAGGATGGCCATGAATTCGGATGTGGTTCAAAGCCAGGTGATTGTATCTTTGAATCAACTTGTACAAAATCAAGGGTTATTGATTTTGATAAAGGGCATTTTCAGCCCATGCCATCTTTTCATAACGCATCTCAACAAGCTATGGATATCAGAAAAAACTGTGAAAGACCTTTTAACCTGATGAAAAAGCGAGAAGGTCTTGAAACGACAAGAGTAAGAAGCCAACATGACGTTGTTGTCCGTTCAGCATTTACGACCATAGTAACATTGTTGATTGAAATGGCTGGAACACGTCATAAACCAAAGAAAAAAGAGGATCTACAAAAGGAGTTATTCGCTGCCGCTGGATAAAAATTGAATCTGAAAACATAGATATTAGTACAACTTTTCTGAAATAACTGCTCGGACTGTTCTGGTATTGCCTGAATTATAAAAAGGGCCGCTCTAATATGAGATTTTAAAAGGCTAAAAACAAAATCAGGTGATAGATCAAACAATTTGAGCAAAAAAAAACAAAAAAAGTTGACTGACAGATGATAGGGACACTATAATTCTGTCAGATTTTGGACGGTTTCAACACCCTTTTTTAGAACCAACTGCAAAGAAAGGCTATAATATGAACATCCACAATACGGCCCTGTCAGGATCAAATGACGAACTGAGTAAATTAAAACAGCGAATCGTTAAATTAGAACAGGAATTGTCCCTATCGCAAAAAGCACTAAAGCAAAGCCGTAAAGAATTTCAATATGCATTTAAAGACCCTGCCATCGGGATGATGCGGTTCAGTCCTGAAGGCCATATCCTGGCGGCCAATGCGTATGTTTGCAGGATGCTGGGATATACAGAGGATGAGCTGAAACAAAAAAATTATAAAGATATCACCCACCCCGATGACATCAAAGCCAGTGTATTGTCTGAGTACAAAATTCTTAACCGGAAACTTAAGTTTGATCATCTTGAAAAGCAATACATTAAAAAAAACGGAGGGGTTGCGTGGATTCTTTTGAGTTATTCCATGCTGTTTGACAGACATGAGCGGCCCATGTATTACGTGTGCCATCTTCAGGATATTACCGAAAGAAAAAAGATAGAGCAGGACCTGCAGGCCAGTGAAAAGCGGTTCACCCTTTTCGCGGATAATTTTCCAGGGGCAGCCTCCATCAAAGATTATGACGGGCATTATATCTACGTCAATAAGTTTTTATTAAATCACTATGCAAATGACCATCCTGACAGCATCCTGGGATTAACCGACCAGAATCTCTATCCAAAAGATTACAGCCAGCAGTATGAAAAGAATTCTGATCACACCAAATCCGAGGGCCGCCCCATGACATTTGTGGAGACCACCCCGGGTGGCGGCCGGGAAAAATACTGGCTGACCTGCCGCTTCCCGATACTGTTGAAAGGCAAATCCCCTCTTTTGGGGTGTGTCCGGCTGGACACCTCAGATCTTATCCGGACCGAAATAAAATTAAAACTAAAGGAAAAAGAACTGGAGAAACATGCTGAAAGCCTGAATGAAGCCAACACAGCATTGAAAGTACTGCTGGATCACCGTGAACAGGAAAAAATTCAATTGGAGCAAAATATATTCGCCAACCTTAAGAAACTTGTTTCACCGTATTTGGAAAAAATTGAAAACAAGCCCCTTGACAGAACCCAAAAGGCATTTTTAGAAATAGCCCTGTCCAATCTTGACAATATCACATCTCCTTTGGCTACAAAGTTACTCTCCTGGGAAGCCGGGTTGACACCAACTGAGCTGGATATTGCGGATTTAATCCGCCACGGCAAAACAACTGATGCCATATCCGAATTATTGAATATCGCCTCAACCACCGTAGCATTTCATCGCCGCAATATCCGGTTAAAGTTCGGGCTGAAGAACAAGAAAATCAACCTGATGACCCACCTTCGAACAATTTCGTGAACGGCCTGCCCCAATATGCCTGGCAATAGGATTGATGATTTCTTGTTCAGACAAGTGCTTTAATCAAAGGAGTTGAATTAACAGAGCTTTGAATATTTTAGAGCGTGTCTGAAAAATATTGTTGAAAAAAACTCCTGAAGTAACGATATACAGTGGCTTTTGAGAGATTGAACCGTCAAAATAGAGCCAGGAGCCAATTATGAAGCAAGGATATTCAACAGATATTACAGACAAAGAATGGTGTGTGATTTATAGATATTTTCCAAGATCAAAGAAACAAGGGCGCCCAATGGAGCACCTAAAAAAAATGATAGTCAATGGCATCTTGTATATTTTGCGTGCTGGATGCGCTTGG
>PIVS01000076.1 GCA_003353855.1 Desulfobacteraceae bacterium | reverse complement strand
CGAGACTCGAACTCGCGACATCAAGCTTGGGAAGCTTGCACTCTACCAGCTGAGTTATGCCCGCATTAGCAGCACAATATATCAACCACCTTCTCTTTTGTCAACACCCCATTTTATTCCGGCAAATGGGCTTTAAATTTTTCCAGAATGGTTTTCGACATATTGGTATGGAACTTTTTAATATTCTTTTCAGCCAGGGTCTTGGTAGCTGACCTGTAAACCACCCTGAAGGACAAAGATTTTTTTCCTTCCTTAAGGGGCTTGCCTTCAAACACATCAAAAAGAAAATAATCCTCAATAAGAGATTGTTTTTGAGCCAACACTTTCATCTGCCCAAGGATAGCACCCACTTCAATCTGATTATCAACGATAAAAGTCATATCCCTTGAAATGGAGGGGAACCTCGGCAGAGGATCGGCCTGGATGGATTCGGGCATAAGACTCAGCAATACTGCCAAATCAAAATCAAATACATAGGCATCCTGTTTTAAGCCGTAATTTTTTAACACCACCCCATCGATTTTTCCCAGAGAACCCACAATCTTATCAGATACTTTTACAACGGCCCCAAAACCTTCTTCAAAATAGGGACAGTCACCCTCCTGGATTTTCAGAAATTGAGCATCTGCTATCATCAACTCATTAAGCAGCCCTTCCACAACACCCTTAAGATCAAAGAAATCAACAATAGCTTTTTTGGAAAACCAGGACTGCTCGGTACGGTTTCCGGTTATCAGACCCCCTATCATCTCTTTTTCCTCCGGCAATTTTCCTTTTTGCGTTGCAAAGAAAACCTTACCGACTTCAAAGAGCTTTATGGAATCAGACTGCTGGGAGTTATTCCGTTTCATGGTTTCAAGAAGCCCTGGAACAAGGGAGGTCCTCAATACGGACATCTGATCTGAAATGGGATTCAAAATCGTTTCAACCGATCTTCTTTTGTCAGATTCAGACAATTTCAACCGATCACAGGATTCCTTGTGGATAAAATTATAATTAATGGCTTCGAAAAATGAGAATCCAGGCATGACCTGACGAATTTTTTCCCGGAGCAGCAGCACAGGAGCCAGAATCTTTCCCTTGGCAGGCACCAACGGATAACTGGTCTTAATATTATTATAACCCCACAACCTTGCAACCTCTTCGGACAAATCTTCAGGCCGGACCACATCCACCCGAAAGGTCGGCACAAGAACATCTAATTGATTCTCACCTGTCTGCTCAACCCCAAACTCAACTGATTTTAAAATTTCCCCAATGGCACGACAGGAAAAATCTGTCCCCAAACGGGTATTCAAGGCCTCGGTGCCAAGGGATATCGTTTTAGGCTCTGATTTTAGAGGATGTTCATCAATAATATCCTTTACAATGGAGGCTCCACAGATCTCTGATATCAAAGAGACAGCACGCTTCATAGCATAGACTGTCCCTTCGGGATCCACTCCACGCTCAAATCGGTGGGAGGCATCCGTTGCAATACCGGTTTTCTTGGCAGTTCTGCGAATGGAAACCGGATTAAAATAGGCACTCTCGACAAGGACACGGGTGGTGGCATCGGAAATCTCTGAATTCACCCCCCCCATAACCCCTGCAATGGCTACCGGCCGCTCTCCATCACAAATCATGAGCATATCAGACTCAAGTTTGTGCTCCTTGCTGTCCAGGGTTGTGAAATCAATAGCCGAGCCGGCTTTACGCACAATAATCTCCCCCTTGGCCAGATTATCAAAATCAAAGGCATGGAGGGGTTGTCCGGTTTCAAGCATTACAAAATTGGTCACATCCACAACATTATTGACGGGGGTCAAACCAACGGATTCCAATTTTTGACGAAGCCAGAAGGGAGACGATCCTACCTTAACGTCAAAAAGCATTCCGGCAGAATATCGGGGGCAAAGATCTGGATCAGCAATGGAAACTTTTGCAAAATCATGGATGGACTCATTCACCATTTTTTCCCGGGGCAGGACAACCTCGGGTAATTTCACCCGACCCATGGGCTCGGTAAATGCACCGATTTCCCTTGCCACGCCAATCACACTCAGGCAATCTGGCCTGTTGGGAGTCAAATCAATTTCAAATACGGTATCGGAAATACCTAAGGCTTTTTCCAAAGGCGTTCCAGCCTCATAACCCTCTCCAAGATCCATTATCCCCGAAGCATCGGCAGCAAGCATCAACTCAGAACCGCTGCAAAGCATGCCGCAGGATTTTTCCCCCCGAAGCTTGCTTTTCTTAATTTTTAAGTCTCCGGGCAGAACAGCACCGGGAAGCGCACATGAAACATACATCCCTTCCCTTACATTGGGAGCACCGCAAACAATCTGTACGGGTTCATCCCCTCCGGCATCAACCGTACAACAAGAAAGCTTATCTGCATTTGGATGCTTTCTGACATCAACAACCCGGGCCACCACAACATTATCCAGATAATCATACAGACCTTCAACGGAATCAACTTCAAGTCCCGCCATGGTAAGTCTGTCCGAGATTTCCAGGGGAGCAAGGCCAACGGGAATGTATTCTTTTAACCAGCTTAAACTGACTTTCATATTAAAACTGCCCTAGAAAACGAAGATCGTTTTCATAATATTTTCTAATATCATCAATACCATATTTGAGCATAGCCATCCGCTCTATACCAACACCAAAGGCAAACCCGGTATATTTATCCGTGTCATATCCGACATTTTCAAATACCGCAGGATGGACCATACCAGAGCCGAGCACCTCAAGCCATCCTGTTTTAGAACAGACGCGACACCCCTTGCCCTTACACATCACGCACCGGATATCCACCTCAGCACTGGGCTCGGTAAAGGGGAAAAAGCTTGGTCTGAACCGCAGGGAAGTATCTTTATCAAAAAACTGATGGACAAAGGTGGTCAATATTCCCTTAAGGTCACCAAAGGAGATATTTTTATCCACCATCAACCCTTCAACCTGGTGAAACATGGGGGTATGGGTCAAGTCGGAATCACACCGGAACACCTTTCCAGCAGAAATAATACACACCGGAGGGTCTGTTTTTTCCATTGCCCTGGGCTGGGATGGAGAGGTGTGGGTTCTTAAAACAATATTGTCCGACACATAAAAGGTATCCTGCATATCTCTGGCAGGGTGATATTTCGGAATATTTAAGGCTTCAAAATTATAATAATCAGTTTCAACCTCAGGCCCCTCCGCAATATCAAACCCCAGTCGCATAAATATACCGCTGATCTCATTCAAGACCTGGGTAATGGGATGGAGAGAGCCCCTGACAGCCGGACGACCGGGCAGAGTAACATCAATACCTGCAAGCCCATCTGCATTCCGGGTTTCAAGACCTGCAACAGCCTGTTGAATCAGTGCTTCGAGCTTCACCTTTAATAGGTTTGCATTCTTTCCGGCATTGGGACGATCCGCCTCTGGAAGGGATGAAATATTCCTCAAGAAACCAGTGAGAGCCCCCTTCCTGCCAAGATACCGGGTGGATACCAACTCAAGCGCCTCAGCAGACTCTGCTTTTTCAATATCCCCAAGGGCCTCTTTTTCAATATCGGCAATACTCTTTTGCAAAATACCCCCAGTGTCGTCTAATTTAATCGGGCAGTTGCCTGGGACGCCAACTGGGAGAAACCGGCAGGATCACAGACAGCAAGATCTGCCAGCACCTTACGGTCCAACTCACAACCAGCCAGCTTAAGGCCATTCATAAATTTGGAATAGGAGAGATTATTCATCCTTGCAGCAGCATTGATCCTGATGATCCACAGGCCTCTGAATTCTCTTTTCCTGACGCGCCTGTCACGGTAGGCATACATCAATGCTTTATCAACCGCATCTGCAGCCGTTCTGTATAGTTTGCTTCTACCGCCCCTAAAGCCCTTTGCAAGCTTTAAGACTTTATTCCTGCGTCTATTTGCCTTAAACCCTCTTTTAACTCTCATCTACCTAACTCCTTACTATATCTTTGATTCCGGATTAATATACCCTTTTTCAAAGGGCAATTCGGACAATAATTAGCCATTTGGCAACATACGTCTGACTGCTTTCAAATTTGAATCATCAATGATCTGATCCCGGCGTAAAGACCGTTTTCTCTTGGTGGTTTTTCTTGTCAAAAGATGACTGGCATGGGATTTACGGAATTTATATTTCCCTGACCCTGTCTTTTTAAACCGCTTTGCCGCCGCCCTGCATGTCTTAATCTTAGGCATCTTAACCTCTCCTATGTTGCAATTTACTAAAAAAAATAGAAGGTGGTATATAATATATACCACCATACATTACGTTATGTATTTCAAACAGTCTTCTAATTTTAAACCAGTTTAAAACCAGTGAAAAAAAAAGATTAGCTTTTCGGCCCAAGCATCATGGTCATCACCCGGCCTTCAAATTTGGGATGTTGCTCAACCACTGTAAAGTCCTGGGTCAAATTGACAATCTTTTCCAAAACAGCATGGGCCTGCTCCCTGAGCATAAACTCCCGCCCGCGGAAAACCAATGTGATTTTAACTTTATCATTCTTACTGATAAATTTTTCAATGTGCCTGACCTTGGTTTCAAGGTCATGATCATCTGTTTTGGGGCGTACCTTTATTTCCTTAATCTGAGAACCTTTTTGCTTTCTCCGGGCCTCCTGTTTTTTCTTGGTAAGCTCATACTTATACTTTCCATGATCCATAATCTTACAGACAGGCGGATTAGCATCAGGAGAAACCTCAACCAAATCCAGATTATCATTCCCGGCTATTTGCAATGCCTCTGCTATGGGCAAAACCCCTATCTGTTCGCCGTCAGAACCGATCACACGCACTTCACTGGCTCTGATCCCCTTATTCACGCTTGTCTGATCCTGTCGTCCTCGTCTATTAGATATTTTCACACTTCCCGCTTAAGCACGCCTCCCTATTATTCGTCGATGGTATAAGTAAGTATAACCTTGTGATTGTAACCGTTCGCTATAAGAAATGCAAGTGTTATTTATTTCCTTGCTGATAATAGCCTTTGTTCCAGGGTATACGCTTCCAAAAAACTGTCTTTCCAGTAAAGGTTTATCTCTTTATTAAAAAAATCATAAAAAAGATCAAGACTTTTTTCACGCAGCACCCCTGGTACAATTTCTATTTTTGCATCTTTATAGAGAGGTGTCATCGAAGACACATCACAACCGGTCCCTCCGCCCATTGGATCCTCATAAGCATAAACAATTTTTTTTATACCCGCAAGGACAATCGCGGCAAAGCACATCAAACAAGGCTCCATGGTACAAAAAAGAACGGATTCCTCGGGCCTGAACTTGCTGGGCCCGACTTCAAGGGACTTCAATGCTCTGATTTCCGCATGGTCAATCTCACTGAAAAATGGTTTACCGAAACCTGTTCCCTGCCGAGCCCCGGTTGCAATCACCTCTTTGTCCTGGACGATCACGCACCCCACAGGAAATTCTCCCTTTCTAAAAGCAATCCTGGCCAGTTTCAGAGCCATTTCCATAAAAAATTCAT
Organism: Desulfobacteraceae bacterium; assembly: GCA_003353855.1. Classification (GTDB taxonomy): domain Bacteria; phylum Desulfobacterota; class Desulfobacteria; order Desulfobacterales; family Desulfobacteraceae; genus NBML01. The sequence goes on along the minus strand of PIVS01000076.1, from coordinate 9,160 downwards.
TTGCCAAAATATGCTGAAATCCCCTATATAAAAATTACAATTACAACCTCTCTCCAGGAAACAAAAATTCAGAATACGGAGAGTAACTTGCTTTTTTTGAAATTTATTGTATGCTATTCGGATCTTAACAAATATTCAACAATGAATTTATGAAACTATTAAAAAAAATTAATAAACCCCTTAAAAATGATCTTTGCATCAGGGAAATTTTTCAACAGCGGGAACAAAGTTTTCTTTCCGAATATGGAACACCCAGCGCCAAGACTACACGGAGGAGAGAGGAAAAAAGTTCGTGTAATATCCGGACCCCTTTTCAGCTGGACCGGGACAGGATTGTCTATTCCAATTCTTTCAGACGCCTCAAATACAAGACCCAGGTATTTTTATCCCCCCTGGGTGACCACTACAGAACCCGACTGACCCACACCCTTGAGGTTTCTGAAATTGCCAGAAATATTGCCAGGGCCTTTGCGTTGAACGAAGATCTTGCCGAAGCCATTGCCCTGGGCCATGATCTGGGCCATACCCCCTTTGGCCATGGCGGGGAAACAGCTTTGATCCAAGTCCATTCCACCCATTTTTCCCACTCAGACCAGAGCCTGAGGGTTGTGGATGTGCTTGAAAACAGAGGCCGTGGCCTAAATCTCACCAAGCAGGTCCGGGATGGAATTCTCAAACATTCAAAGGGATTTGGCAACATCATACCTGCCACTGCCGGCGAAACCGCCATCACCGTAGAGGGAAGAATTGTACGGGTGGCTGACATCATTGCCTACCTGAACCATGACCTGGATGATGCCCTTCGGGGAAAAGTCATATCCATGGCTGATGTGCCCGATATCTGCCTTCAAAAACTGGGGAAAACCCATTCTGCCAGGGCCAGCACCATGATTGAACACCTGGTTTACAACTCAGGCCCACAAAATGGTAAATTTGTGCTGGATATGGGAAAAGATATCTTCCATGCCATGACCATTTTAAGAAAATTTCTCTATGAAAAGGTTTACCGTTCACCTGGGGTTCACAATGAATTTATAAAGGCCAAAAAAATTATTATGGGTCTTTATCTTCATCTTACAGAACACCCGAAACTGATGCAGATAGAATTGGAAAAAATGGAAATGGCCCCCTGGGACTCAAGCAAAAACGCACTGAAAAGATCTGTTTGTGATGTGATTGCCAGCATGACAGACCGATATGCACTGGACCTATATACAAAACTATTTTTCCCCAACCCCCTGGTATAAACCATAATTTGATAAAGACAGGACTTATATATTCCCATGACATCAGATCAATTTTCTAACCTTTCCGATATTTATAAAGCCATGGACAAAACCTGGGACAAGACTGCATCCCAATATGGTTTTTTGTGTGAGGGGTGTGAGGACAATTGCTGCAAATCCCTGTTTTTTCACCACACCTTTATCGAAAAAGCCTTTCTCCTCCACGGATTTGAGCTGTTGGCCCCGGACATTAAAAAAGAAGCCCTTACCCGTGCCAAAACCTATTTCAGCAAAACATTTTCAGATGAGGACTCAACCTCATTGAAGCTGATGTGCCCCCTCAACAAGGAGGGCAAATGCCTAATCTATGAATTTCGGCCCATGATATGCCGACTCCACGGGCTTCCCCACGAACTTCACAAACCCGGATCCCCCCCCCTTAAAGGGCCGGGATGCCATGCCGGCCTTTTTGATGAACATCCCTATTTCCCCTTTGACAGAACGCCTTTCTACAAAGAAATAGCCCAGGTTGAAATTCAATTTCGCCAAAACAGCGGCAAGAATGGAAGAATCAAGGAAACCGTGGCCCAAATGCTTCTTTTTTAAAACAGACCAGGGTCAAATCATCGCTTTGCCCCTGCCCCAGAGAAAACCTGTCCACAGAATCAACAACCTGCCGGACAAGCATGCCAGGATCTGCCGGGTATGCCGCAGCAACTTTTTTCAGACGGTTGAAGCCAAAAAGCATTCTATCCTTATTTTTGGCTTCAATAATCCCATCGGTATAAATAAGAACCATACCCTTGTCTTTCAATAAAAACTGATCCTGCCCATATTCGGCCTCGGGCAGTATCCCCAGGGGAGGCCCCTTGGCCTGATGACTGCCAATTGTCTGAACCCCTCCTTCATCCATATAAACCGGGGAAATGTGTCCCGCATTGGAAAAACGGATCTGCCCTGTTTTAACATCCAGAAGAATATAAATCAGGGTGACAAACATTCCCTGTTTTGCCCTAGTACAAAGCTGTTTGTTTATTTTTGAAAAAAGCTTTCCGGGATCTGCGTAAAGGGAAGAATAATATTGGAGGTCACTGCTGAACCTTGCCATAAAAAGCGAGGCGGCAATCCCTTTACCCGATACATCCCCAATGGCCACCCCAAGTTTACCCTGGGGCAGCTTAAAAAACTGGTAGAAATCCCCCCCAACTTCAAGGGCAGGCCGGTTCACGGCAGCAAAAGAAAACCCTTCTATCCTTGGAACCTGTGCAGGCAGGAAACTTTCCTGGACCTCCCTTGCAAGCGATAGATCCCGTTCCATGGCTTTTTGGCGGAGGCGGTGCAGTTCATCCAACTTAATATACAGTTGTGCGCTCTCAATGGCCAGTGCCATATGGCTTGCTGCAATCTGCACAACATCTATTGATTCCTGATTAAAATGATTGGGAACCGGGTGCATCAGGGTAACTATACCAAAAAGGGAATTTTGCTTAATAATGGGGACGGCCAGGGCTGACCTGACCTTGTATGGCTCTTCCGGCAGGGACAGCCATCGGGGATCGGTCTGGGTATCATTTATTATCCCCACCTCAAGATGGGCACGAACCCACCCGGCAAGGCCCTGGTCCAAAACAGACCCCACAATTTTAGACCGCATACCTGGACTGACCTTCCCCCGGGTGAGAAGACTGTCCGTAACCATCCCATCCCGGTTCAACAAAAAAAGACTGCCCATTTTAACTTTTGACAACCGGGCGGTCACCTCAAGGGTTTTTTGCATGGAGACCTTGAGCATTTTTTGTTCAGCCGCAGATCCAGCCATTTCGATCAATAGCTCAAACAGGCGTGCCTGGTCCCTGCACGCACTGTTTTCCTTTTTTAACAACCGGTTTTCTTTTTTAAGAGCCGCTACCAAATCCATGGAGATCACCATACCTGAATATCAACTTTTTTGCCACTTATTCCCTAATCCATCCGACTTCACCTTTTTTTATTGAATGGACCGGCTATCTGTATTAAATTACCCGCTTGATAAAATACAAATATTCGAACAGGAGAAAAAAAATGTCAAATGGCCTGTACATAACAGCCACTGAAACTGGCAGCGGAAAATCGGCCGTTGCTTTAGGCGTGATGGAAATGCTTTGTAGAAAATTAGACTCCGTAGGTTTTTTTCGGCCCATTATCAATCCTGACTCAAAAAAAAACCAGGACCCTGATATTCTGCTGATATCAAATCAGTTCAACCTGAAGCTGCCCTATGAAAAAATGTATGGCATCACCCAGGCAGAAGCTGAGCACTTAATGGCCCTTGGAAAAAAGGGTGAAGTAATTGAAAGGATCATTGAAAAATACAATGATGCACAAAGGCATTGCAATTTTATTCTCTGTGAAGGAACCGATTTTGTATCCTCCACAGCCGGTGTTGAATTTGATATCAATGCCAGCATCATTAAAAACCTGTCATGCCAGGTGCTGCTGATTGCAAATGCGTTTCAAAAGCCTTTGGAAGATGTCTCAAGCCTCATAAGCCTGACACTGGAATCCCTAATGGAAAAGGGGTGTGAAATTGTCGGCACCATCATCAACCGTGTCACCTCCTCCACGGAGGATGAGATCATCAACCGCATCAAAGCCGCGGGGCTTGTCCGGAAACAATTGATCTATGCCATACCCGATGAAGCAGTCCTGGCAAAACCGACCCTATCCGAAATTGCCAGAACCCTGAATGCCGATATTTTATGCGGCCGCAAACAAATGTACCGCCATGCCAGAAGTTTTACAGTAGCTGCCATGCAACTAAGAAATCTGTTACCCCGGATCATCCACGGCACATTGATAATTACCCCCGGAGACAGAGCAGACATCATTGTTGCCTGCATGGCCGCACTTTCTTCGACTTCAATGGAAAAGATATCCGGTATTATTCTCACAGGCGGACTGAAACCGGAAAAACCCATTTGGGATCTTATCCAGGGATTCTCCGGCATGGTACCCGTCCTCAGTGTGGATATCGACACTTTTCAAACAACGGTTCAGCTTGAAAAAATCCAGGCCAACATTTCCCCCAGTGATGAACGAAAAATAACCCGAGCCCTGGCCTTGTTTGAACATCACATTGATATTGAAAAACTGGGAGAAAAGGTCATCTCCACCAAAAGCACCATTGTAACCCCAAAAATGTTTGAATTCAAAATCATCCAAAGGGCAAGAGCCCACAAGAAAAGAATCGTCCTGCCGGAAGGATCGGAGGATAGGATTCTTCTGGCGGCAGAAACCCTTCTTCGCCGCGAAATAGTGGATATCACCCTCCTTGGAAACAAAAAAAAGATCCAGCAGAAAATTGCCAAACTGGGGCTGCGAATGGGAAAGGTTGAGATCATAGAACCGTTTCACTCCTCCGACCTCGATCTTTATACCAACACCTATTTTGAATTGAGAAAGCATAAAGGAATAACAAAAGAAAATGCCCGGGATCTTATCTGTGATGTCAACTTTTTCGGCACCATGATGGTCCACCACGGGCATGTGGACGGGATGGTTTCAGGAGCTGTTCACAGCACGGCCGCCACCATCAAGCCGGCCTTTGAAATCATCAAGGCCATACAAAAATCCACCCCGGTTTCCAGCGTTATTTTCATGTGCCTGTGGGATCGTGTGCTTGCCTACGGCGACTGTGCCATAAATCCTGACCCGGATGCCGGGGAATTAGCTGAGATAGCCATCACCTCGGCAGAAACAGCTCAAATGTTCGGCATCGAACCGAGAATCGCAATGCTGTCTTACTCCACCGGGTCATCGGGCAAAGGAGAAGATGTTGAAAAGGTCCGTGATGCCACGGCACTGGTCAAAAAAAAACGACCGGACCTGCTCGTGGAAGGACCCATCCAGTATGATGCCGCCATTGAGCCCAATGTGGCCAGAACCAAGCTGCCGGACAGCCAGGTTGCAGGAAAAGCCACGGTATTTATTTTCCCGGATCTCAACACAGGCAACAACACTTACAAGGCGGTACAGCGATCATCGGGCGCCGTTGCCATCGGCCCGGTTCTCCAGGGGTTAAACAAACCTGTCAATGATCTGAGCCGGGGATGCCTGGTTACCGATATTGTGAACACGGTTGCCATCACAGCTATACAGGCCCAGGGATCAGAAATATCAAACACACACACCAACAAACACCAACAAACACTAAAGCTTGTAAAGGTGAGGGAAATGTTGTATGCGTCAAACAGTTAACAACCACGCCACGCTGCTATAATGGAGAAGCTACTGATGACGGTAATTGGAAAGTGTTTTCTGTTTTTACTGGTATTTATGTTTTCTTCATGGGCCTACGCCGGGCAGATGGAAACGCTTCTCGTACCGCCGAAAGGACCGGTTCAGGCCGGTCAACAAGTGACATTTTATCTTCTTTTCACCAATTTATCCGGAGAACCCATGAATATCAGCTTACCGGATAAACTGACCTGCCGCATTTCAGCGGACGGCAGGGAACAGATCCTCTTCGCAGTCCCTGTTGATGGCAAGACCCTGTTGCCAGGCAACGGTTTTCTAAAAACCAATTATTCACTTGAGCTGCCCAAAAATGCATCCGGTTATATAAATCTTACCATCCAAGAATTTGACACCGGCCCAGCCGTATTTATGGCAAAAAGCGGCCCCGATATACCCCCGCTTGTCACTGCCGGCACGGCAGAACAGGCATCCGGAGAAAAGGATCTGGTTGACAAGCGGCTGGAAGCGGACAGGGTAAATGTGCTGCGTGCCTATACCCTCATGCCCCACAAGCCCAACTATATCCTGCTGGCCAGTAACAATTCCAGCGGTTATAACCCTGAGCCCTTCCGGGAACAGTATAATGATTCGACGATTGAGCTTGATGATACAGAGGCCAAATTCCAGATCAGTATTAAAATGCCCCTGGCCATCGGCCTTTTCGAAGATAAAATGGATATCTTTGCGGCTTACACCAACCGCTCTTTCTGGCAGGTTTACAACGATGACCTTTCATCTCCCTTCAGGGAAACCAACCATGAGCCCGAGGCCTGGTTTCAGCTCCGCAATGACTGGGAATTTTACGGCATTAAAAACAGCGTAAATTCATTTGGTTTTGTCCACCAGTCCAATGGGCGGGGCGGCGTGCTCTCCAGAAGCTGGAATCGGTTGTATGCCAGCTTTCTGTTTAATTATAAAAATTTGGCCTTCGGCATAAAACCGTGGTACCGGATTCAAGAAGACACTGACGACGATGACAATCCGGACATCACGGATTTTATGGGCCATTGTGAAGTGACAGGGGCCTACAAGTGGAAGGACCACACCTTCAGTCTGATGCTGCGCAATAACATAGAATCCGGTTTTGAAAAGGGGACTGTCCAGGGAACCTGGAGCTTTCCCCTGTGGAACTACCCGTATTTAAAGGGATATGTCCAATGGTTTAACGGATACGGTGAAAGTCTGATCGATTACGATCAGCATTCTAACAGCATCGGTATCGGCTTTGCGCTAAGCGACTTCCTATAGACAGAAGCGCCGTGGAAATAAGATAACTAATATATCAAAATTATTCTGAAATTTTTTCTCCGGGATCTGAACAAAAAGATGCCGTCATACGCCAGGTCATGGCCCATGAGAAGGAGACTATAGTTCAATTTGTTCGAGAGGCTTTCACGAAAATGTGGACCGGTTCAGAGGACAGTGTCTCTTTTAGAATGCTCATGGGTTCCAATTAGACAATCCCCACGGGCAGGGGCGGGACCAATTCTCCACCCAGGACAAACCCTCCGTCCAGACGGACAACGCTTCCTGTCATATAGGGGGCATCCTTTATCATAAAAAGACAAGCCTTGACCGCATCTTCAATAGTGCCGGTGCGTTTGACCAGGATGTGGCCGACAAGGGATTGTTTTTCATCTTCGGTGAGTACCTCTTTCCACCCACGGGTGCCTTGGGCATGACGGGTTTCAAAAATTCCCAGCATGAGCTCGTTGACCCGGACATTGGGGGCTCCCATGCGGGCCCAGGTTTCCGTTAAGGAGGAAATACCCCGGTTGGCCAGGGCATAGCCATCATTGAAGATGAGAGCTGCGGGGCCTGATCTGCCCACCATGCCGGCAATGGAAGAGAGGTTGATCACGATGGCGTCCTGGGAAGCCTTAAGCAGCGGGAAAACCGCATCAAAGACCCAGCGTTTAGCCTTGAGGGTGGTTTCTATCTCGAGATCCCACTGCTCTTCAGTATATTTCCCGTGTACCGTGGGCCACCCTCCCCGCTCAATGTTATTAACAAGGATATCCAGACGACCGTATCTGTCCCGGATAAAAGCTGACATTTTTTCTATGTCCGAAAGTTTGCGCAGGTCTGCTGTAAAGATATGGTGTTCGGCCCGGCCGGCTTCAAAATCTTTTTCCATCCGGCCAAAATCATCTTCCCAGTCATGGCGGGTGAGTATCAGGTTGACACCCTGGTCAGCCAGGGCCAGGCCGATGCCTTTTCCAATGCCCTTTACCGCCCCAAGGACCAATCCCACCTTACCTTGAATCTCCATGACCTAGGTTATATCCAGCTCTATACCGAAAAGCATATTTTTCACCCAGGCAATACCAAAATCCATCAGGGCTTCATCATCTGTTTTTATGGATTTAAAAACAGAGTTTGGCAAACCAAAGCCTGAAAGAAGATCGTGGTCAAAAATCCGTGCCCTGAATTCATTCTGATCATAGAGGGCCAGGTAAAATTGATCGGACTGGGCCCCTTCAAGTTTTCCGGGTAAAATTTTGTTTTTCAGACTGATCAGCTCCATGAGTTTGTCATTGTGATGGTTGTGGAGAGCAACCTCCTGGCCATCCATCCATTGACGGATGGTCAGATCTGTTTTTTTGCCAAACCCCTTGCAATGCGGCTCTTCAATTAAAGCAAAATATTCATCGATCTCTCCGGTTTCCCGATCCCTTGCAATGGCCCGGGCCAAAGGGTAGAGCCGGCAGGAGCCGGGCCGGTCTTCATAGACTGAACACCCTTTTGGTGTGACAAAGGGACATTCATGGCCTGTGCCGGGATTGGGCTTGAATGTTACAATGGGAAGACCCGATTCAGGCCCGTAGTGGAGGGAGGTATAGTTTTTCAAAAAAACCTGGGAAGATATTTCAAGATTTTTTTTCATCCGTAAAATATCATAGGGTGTCAAAGCCTGATTCAGATCCCTGCAACATTCATTAAAGCAGGAATTTTTTGAAGAGCATTCAAAGGGCATGGCATCTTTTTCATGTACTGGTATCATCTCATCTGTCATTTTTGTATCCTTGACTTGGTTTCTTAAACTAAAATTGCATGGATTAAATTACCAGGATTTGTTTATTTTTGCCAGTCTCTTTTTGATCAGAACACCTCACTATATATGGTGACTTCTACCCCTTGAATTTTATATCTATTGGACTGAAATCCAGCCGCCTAAACAATTAAAAACTTGGGCAAATCTTTTTTCAAAATTTCTTGACAATAGCCATGGCTGAGTGCTATTGCCTTAACATTTGTGTAAAGCTTTTATCAGTCGCAGGGTGATCTTTCAAGAAAAAAAAAAACCCAGTGATTCGAGATTTGAATATGGATTACCAGGCTGAACAGTTAACGTTTTGGCCTTTGTTGTTAATAAAAATAGTAGCACAACGGTATTGTGCGATTTGATTAACTTAAATTATGGAGGTATTTTAAATGCCATCTTTTGTAATTGCAGAAAAATGTGACGGCTGCAAGGGTGGGGACAAAACAGCATGTATGTACATCTGCCCCAATGACCTGATGGTTCTTGATCCTAATGAAATGAAAGCATACAACCAGGAGCCAGATCAGTGCTGGGAATGCTATTCATGTGTAAAAATTTGTCCTTCCCAGGCCATTGAAGTTAGAGGATACTCTGACTTTGTTCCAATGGGAGC
>PIVS01001059.1 GCA_003353855.1 Desulfobacteraceae bacterium | reverse complement strand
AGAGCAGAGAGCAGGGGGAATTCTTCTGCGACCCGTATCGGGGCATCGACCACTTCTTTGCCTGACCAATCAGAAAATTTCTGGTAGTTGTCCTTACCGGTGAGTTGAATCAGGCCTCGGCCACGGTAATGATAGCCCTCGCCGCTGGCCTCGTCGCCATTACCCATCCTGTTTGCACGGTTCATTTGGATTGCTGGAATTAAGTAAGGTGTCCCCCCGATCTTAACCTATGATAAGAATAAAATGATCTGGCACCAGAATTCGTTTCAAAAAAATCCATCCGGTTTTGACCTGTTGCTTTCTTATGACAAAATAGGATAGAGTTCCATGAAAATACAAAAACAACATTTTAAATTTAATACAGGTCAAAGCAAAAAATGATCGAACAATCAAATAATACTCCAAGAAAAAAGACAGCAGTCTTGTTTTCAGTTCAAACCCAGGGCCTTTCAAATGAGGGGAACGATTCGTCTCTCCTCGAACTCAGTCGGCTGGTTAAAACCATGGGCCTCGAAGTCGTCGCAACGCTGACGCAACGCCGCTCAAAACCTGAGGCGGGAACCTTATTGGGGGCAGGAAAACTAAAAGAACTTGCCGGCTATACAGGCGGCACTGGAATTGTTGAAGGATTTAGCCGAAAATCAGACGATGAAACCTCGGAGGACCTAAACGAAGATTATCCCGTCGACTGTCTCGATGGCGATGACCCAATGGCAAAAGATAGCGTGCAAGCCAATGTTGTCATCTATGATGGTGAAATTTCCACTAAGCAATTGATAAACCTTGAAAGAGCGACCGGCGTCGCCGTTTTAGACCGAACCGGTGTGATCCTCCAAATAT
>PIVS01001058.1 GCA_003353855.1 Desulfobacteraceae bacterium | reverse complement strand
TTTAAAATACTGTGAGAAAGGAGAAAATGAACGGTTTGGCAGGATTGAATTTGCAATAGGGTGCAATGTGACCCAGGCTTTTAAGATTGCAGTTGCTCAAACCCCAGACTCTGAGTGGCCCTCGAAAAATTCAGTTCTGTCGAAATAGGCGCACGATCTTAAAAAAAATCCCCCGATTTAGCTTTGGATGGATGTATAAAAAATTAGGCGGTGGATTTGGGGTTCAGTTTCCAATTGCTTTGTTATTATCAATCTGATATTATTTCCGAGCATAATGCCTCTGTTTTTGTGTTCTGATTTTATTGACTTTATATCGAATATCGGAGTGTCGATTTCAACACCCTTCACTATCAAAAGTCCCTCATTGGCGTGAATGGATCTTCAAACAATCCGTCGGAGGTCATGAGGGGATTTTGCGGGAATGTACTAACTAATTTTGTAAAAGGCGACAACTTGCTTGACATCCACCGTTAATGGGCCAAAACTCTATGAAAAAAGGAGAATGTGGGATGGAACAACAAAATAGATCAAAACTTAGTGCAAGGATTCATCAATTTAAATGTCGTGTTATTATGGTATTCTTACTGCTGGCTTTCGGGATAAACATCGGACTAAGCGGGGCTGCTTTTGCAAAAGATCCTTCAAAGCAAGAACAACAGGCGGAGATTCGAAACATGGCAAAAGAGACTCTGGCTAGACTATACAAGGAACAGCCAGCAGCCAAAAAAATCGTAACGGCATCGGCAGGCTATGCTGTGTTTAGCAATTTTGGTATGAAGATTCTCTTGTTCGGTAGTGGTACAGGAAAAGGTATAGTGGTCGACAAAGCTGCCAAAAAAGA
>PIVS01000075.1 GCA_003353855.1 Desulfobacteraceae bacterium | reverse complement strand
AAGGCAGCCACGGGGGGGGATGTTTTTCCGGTAAGGATCCTTCAAAGGTAGATAGAAGTGCTTCCTATATGGGACGTTATGTTGCTAAAAATTTGGTGGCCGCCGGTGTTGCAGACAAGTGTGAAATCCAGGTGGCCTATGCCATCGGAGTTGCCGAACCCGTATCCCTTCTGGTGGATTTCATGGGAACCGGTAAAATTTCTGAAACCCGTGCTGTTGAAATCGTGAAAGAAGTATTTGACCTGAGACCGGCTGCCATCATAGAGGAGCTGGATCTTTTGCGGCCTATTTATAGAAAAACTTCTTCCTATGGGCATTTTGGCAGAAAAGATCCGGATTTTTATTGGGAAAGAACCATCAAGGCAGATCAGATAAGAACTCTGGCCGGATTATAATAATAAAGGAGTTAGACATGCAACAGCCAAGCAAAGATCCTAATTTTATCGATCTTGATCTGGGTTTGAAATACAAGGTCAAGGATCTCACACTTGCCGAAGACGGCCACAAGGACATGCAATTGTCTGAAAAAGAGATGCCAGGCCTCATGGCCATCCGTGAAAAGTACGGTCCCCAAAAGCCCCTTGCAGGGCTCAAAATCATGGGCAGTCTCCATATGACCATCCAGACCGCCATGCTCATCGACACCCTCTATGAACTGGGTGCAAACATTAGATGGGCAACCTGTAATATCTTTTCCACCCAGGATCATGCTGCCGCTGCCATTGCCCAAAAAGGCTCGGCTGCAGTCTTTGCATGGAAGGGTGAAACCATGGAAGAATTCTGGTGGTGCACGGAACAGGCCCTGGTCTGGCCCGACGGTTCAGGCCCGGATCTCATCGTTGACGATGGAGGGGATGCCACCCTTTTTGTCCACCAGGGGGTAAAAGTTGAAAAAGATCCTTCTCTGCTGGACAATGAGACCCACAGCGTGGATGAAAAATGCCTCATGGGCCGTATCCGGGTAAGCCTGGGACTGGATAACCAGAAATGGACAAAAATTGCCAAGAATATCAGGGGCGTTTCCGAGGAAACCACCACAGGGGTTCACAGGCTTTACCAATTGGCTGCCAATAATGAGCTGCTTTTTCCTGCTATCAATGTCAATGATGCGGTTACCAAATCAAAATTTGACAACCTTTACGGATGCCGGGAATCCCTTGCCGATGGAATTAAACGGGCCACAGACGTGATGCTGGCAGGGAAAACCGTTGTTGTTGCAGGCTATGGTGATGTGGGAAAAGGGTGTGCCGCTTCCATGAAAGGATATGGAGCCATTGTCCTGGTTACTGAAATTGATCCCATCTGTGCCCTCCAGGCTGCCATGGAAGGGTACGAAGTGGTTACCATGGAAGATGCTGCAACCCGTGGAGATATTTTCGTCACTGCCACGGGAAATTACCATGTTATCATGGGCAAGCACATTGAACAGATGAAGGATGAGTCCATCATTTGCAACATTGGCCACTTTGACAATGAAATTGAAATGAGCTACCTGGATAATAGCCCGACAGCAAAAAAGGTTACCATCAAGCCCCAGGTGGACAAATGGACCCTTGAATCAGGCCGTTCCGTGATCGTACTGGCAGAAGGCCGGCTGGTTAACCTGGGATGCGCAACAGGACATCCCAGTTTTGTCATGAGTAACAGCTTTTCCAACCAGACCATGGCCCAGATTAAGCTGGCCCAGGAAAAACTGGAGGCAAAGGTTTATACCCTGCCCAAGGAATTGGACGAGGAAGTGGCCAGGCTTCATTTGAAAAACCTGTCCGTCACCCTGACAACATTATCCCAGGAACAATCTGATTATCTTGGAATCCCGGTGAAGGGCCCCTTTAAACCCGACCACTATCGATATTAGTCTTAATTTTTATCAGTATATTTTAGCAGGTTTTTACATCACGGGGCAGGAATATTCTGCCCCGTGATTTTTTCAGGATCACGGGTCCCAGCCCTGACACAACTTTAAAGCTTTGTCCCATTGACGAGCTGTTTCATACCCGGGGGGGCTGTGTTTCCCTCAGTTTTGCAAAAAACCAGCAAGGGTGAGCAAAAATGCCGGTAAGAAAAATACTAACCGTTCTTTACGGATCATGATTCCCTTTTTTTTTAAAACATCACCCTGTTCCTTTGATATTGACTGCTGGTATCCCCCATTGAAACTGATATGGAATCATGGGAAATATTCTTATTAAAATCCAGAAAAATGAACTTTTTATGGGGTATTGCCTGCTTTTTTCCAGGGGTTGCTTTCCTCCTGTTTGTGGGGGTTTAAAAAAGTGAATTTATAAATAATTTATTAATTCAAAGAGTTATGGGTGGGAAGGCTTGGGGGTGGTTAAATGAGTTCAAAAAAATAAACTTTCAGGGGAAGAATATAGAGGTTTTGATTCATTCAGGAAAGAGCCAGAAGGGAAGGAAAATCAATTTTCTTTATATTTCTTATAAAATAAGGGGTTTTTAAAATTATAGTGGGAATGTGATTATTTGTGGCACACCCATTGCATATCTAATTTTACAGTTTAACAACTATAAAAAAAATTCATCTTTTTTTTTCCTTTTCTGAAAAAGGCTGCCCCGTGAAAACCAGGCAGCCTTTTTTAGTTTTGGTAGATAAGCTTTTTTTCATGATGCGATATCGTTCAATAGTTTGATGATTTCATCATTGTCTGGAAATTGTTTTGTTTGGTCCTTGGAAAAAATGATCCTGCCGTCAACCTCAATATCATACACACCGTTGGACCCTGGAACCAATTTTGGAGTATGGCCAATTGCCTGCTTGATGGTGTCTGCCAGTCCGGCAGCCCGTGGCTCAAAATTTCAGATAGAACAATATGTGATTCTTATATCCATTTTTTTTCCTTTTAAAATTATAGGATTGATATGATACAATTGTGTTCATGATCTGTATCAATTTTTACACAATTGTTCAAACTGGTCACCGGTCATGGGTGTCATTCAAAAATTTCATTAATGGGTTGAAATACACCCGTTGAACCAAAAATAACTGCGTTACCCAAGATGGTTACTTTGTCCCGCTATTGATTTTTAAAGTCAATATAAATTTTGTTTGGTATATTATTTTTTCCAGGATGATTCTGGGGAAAAAGACTCGACAAGCCGGGAAGAATCGTTTTTAATGCAGATCATTTAAAGGGGACTGCAAAAAAATAATGACGCCCAATTTAAATGAAAGTGAAAAGGATAAAAAGGAGAGCCATGCTGTTCCATATGCCGGGAAAACTTTATTTTGGCCCCGGGCCTGCTGGAGGTTGTGACCCGGATGCTGCCCAATTGTTTATTTCCAATATAACAGCGCTTTCAAAAACGGCTTGAAATTCCTATGTTCAAAGATTTGAACCTAGGCAGGGATCAGTTTGAGACATGAAAATGGATGATGTGCCAATTGTGGCAGATGCCAGCCAAGTTTGTCCCGGTATTATCCGGGCCATAAAAGAAAAAATCCGGGATTGAGGAAATAAAAGGAAAAGATATGCATGCATTTGACAGGGATATGGGGTTTGTACAGGAATCTGACAGGGTGCTGAATGTCACCATGTCAGATCAATGGTCCATTAACCATATCCCCAACGGCGGATATACCATGGCCCTGGTGACCCGGGCAATGATGGGGGACCAAACCCTTGTCTCCTGCATTACCACGGCAAATTATATGGAGCGCTGTGACCCGAAGCCTGCCCAAATTCTTATGGAAACCATATCCGAATCCAGGCATTTTATCCGGAAACAGGCCAGGATTGTTCAGGATGGCAAGGAGAGAATTCGGGCCATGGGAACCTTTCTCAAATCCGTTGATACCTCTTTGCCCCGGCACTATGAAAAAGAACCCGAAAAGGTGGCCGCGCCGGACCGATGTCTTAAAGTTCCCCCAATGGGCTGTGGCTACTCTCTTTTTGACCAGGTGGACATGCGCCTGGATCCTGAGTGCGCCGGGTGGACAACGGGAAAACTTGCGGAAAAATCTGTTCAGAAAGGATGGATACGGTTTAAGGAAAAGAGGGAGGTGGATGTGCCGGCCATTACCTTTTTTGCAGACTGTTTTCCCCCCTGTATTTTTGCCAGCCACGGCATGGTCGCCTGGGTTCCCACCATTGAATATTCTGTAAATGTCAGACAATTGCCAAAGCCCGGCTGGCTGCGGGTGATTTTTACCACCCGGTTTATCAGCAGCGGTCTGGTGGAAGAGGACGGGGAACTCTGGGACGAAGAGGATAATTTGATTGCCATTTCCCGCCAGATAGCCAAATATCACCCGCCGGTTAATTAAAGGTTCAATAGCCAGTCTATCGTGCCTTGGATCTAACGCCGCAGATGGATCAAGAGACAAGCAATTTTATTCAAGTTATAAAAAAAGGCAGTCACCCTGGCAAGGGGTGGCTGCCTTTCTTCAGAGGCAAAATAATAATTATATTAAGGAGGGTTGTTCGTCTATCCTTCTGCATTGATCCCAACGTCACATCCAATGGAGTCAAATGCTTAAATACACTATGGTCATAAAACAATGAGTTGTCAAGAGAAAAGTTTAATCAACCTAACTTTCTTCTTTTTTTATCTTTGCCTCCGGTCCGGGAAGTAAAGTGTGAATTCCTCTTGACTTGTCCATCCTTGAATTTTATAAATAAACAACATTCCATCAACAGTTTGAAATGATAATCAAATTATCAATAAAAGGTGATTCCATGACAGAAACAATTTTTGAATTTTTGAGCAAGGTTGGTTTTACTCATCCACTTCATCCTGCACTGACCCATATCCCCATGGGCATGGTAATGGGGGCAGTTGTTTTCAGGCTTGCCTCCTTTTTGCCCAGGCTGAAAATTTTGGCAAAAACAGGGTATCATTGCGTTATCCTCGGGCTTTTGGGAATCGCACCCACCGCCTTTGCAGGATACCTGGACTGGCAGCATCGGTACCAGGGGGAATGGGAATTTTTTATTATATTAAAAATGGTCTTGGCAAGTCTCCTGACCATTGCCCTTATCTCCATTGCAATTATGGATGACCCTGAGAATCCCAAATTTGATAGGAAAACAGGATTTTATTTTTTGATTGTCCTGTTGGCCATAGGCCTGGGTTTTTCCGGCGGTGAACTTCAATACGGATAAAGGGGTAATTGATGATGAAAAAATATGTTTTAATATGCGCGGCATTCTGTATTTTTTTTCCGGGATATGTTTTTGCAACGGAGTATCAGCATAAACTTGCAGCAAAGGACATGGAGGTGTTTTGGAGTATTGACAATGAGCAGATCCATGTGAAATTGACGGCCAAAACAACCGGTTGGGTAGCCATCGGGTTTGATCCTGAAAAGGCCATGCAGGGAGCCAATATCATCATTGGCGCCGTGAAAGACGGCAAGGTTAAAATAGAGGATGATTATGGAAATAGGAAACGGGCCCATTCCAAGGACGAAAGACTGGGGGGTGAAAACCATGTGCTTAACCCGGCCGGTGAGGAAGCCGATGGTGTCACCACGATTTCCTTTTCCCTGGCCCTGGACAGCAAGGACAAATGGGACAAACCCATTAACCCTGAAGGAACCAGCAGAATAATGATCGCCTATGGCTCCGGCAGGGATTCCTTTAAAACCAGGCATAAATACAGAGGTGTCTATGATATCAACTATTCGACCGGCGAAACAAAGAAAATAAAATGATTAGGGGTTTAACTTTCTTTATTTTCTGCTTTCTGGTGACAATGCTTGCACCATCGGCAGGAAGTACCTCTGACTATCCCATGAAGGATCATGGAAAAGACCATGGGGCTGAAACCATGGTGATGGATCCTGAAAAAATGGAAACGGATCATGAACATTCAAAAATGGTCGTAACAGCCCAAAAGGAAGAACCAGCCCAAAAGGAAGAACCAGCCCTGGCAGACCAGGTAAAGCTGGAAGAACAATTGGGTGAGTACATTGAGTTTGGCGCATCTTTTGTGGATGAAAACAACCAGCCCATAGATCTTAAAACTATTTTTGATAAACCGGTTCTGTTGTTGCCTGTTTATTTTATGTGTACCTCTGTATGTAATTTTCTCCAGGCAGAGCTTGCCAATGTATTAAACCTTGTGGGCCAGACCCCGGGTAAAGAATTTAATATTATCACCTTAAGTTTTGCCGATGATGAAGATGCCAGCCATGCCAAGGCATCCAAGAGAAACTATGCAAATTTGCTCAAGCGTGAATTTCCCATGGAAAATTGGTACTACCTGACTTCGGACAATGATAATATCAGGAAACTTACCGATTCCATGGGGTATTATTTTGTTAAAAAGAAAAAACATTTTTATATCCACCCCAGCGCCATGGTCGTTCTGGCAAGGGATGGTAAGATCATCCGGTATCTGTACGGACCAGCCTTTCTGCCCTTTGATGTGGGAATGGCTTTGAGTGAGGCAAAGAAAGGCGAGCCCGGGATTTCCATCAAAGGGGGGGTGCTCTCCTTTTGCTTTGACTATGATCCGGAAAACAAAACCTATGTGTTTAAAATGTTTCGGATTACGGGAACCGCCATTCTGATTCTTTTGGTGGGATTTGTTTTGTTCCTTTTCTACCCTTCAAAGCGGAAGCGGGGAAAAAAAATGACAGGCAGTGATTGCTGTATTTTCTTTTTATAGTACCCCTAATAGTGTGAGGCTGCAATGGAAGATGTGAAATCATTTTTTGAAACTCCTGCACCGGCCAGGTTCACGGGTATTGGCTCCTGGCTTTTAACCACGGACCATAAACGCATCGGGCTGATGTATTTATTTGCCATTTTGTTCTGGTTTCTGCTGGCTGTGCTCCTGGGAGGGCTCATCCGGTTTGAACTTATGTTTCCCGGCGAGACTGTTTTAAGTCCGGAATTGTACAACACAGCCTTTACCCTCCACGGGGTGATCATGATTTTTTTGTTCATCATTCCGGCCCTGCCGGCTGTGTTCGGAAATTTCTTTTTACCCATGCAGATAGGCACCGATGACGTTTTTTTTCCCAAGCTCAACCTGATGTCCTGGTATTTGTACATGCTGGGCGGAGTAATAGCCATACTCTCCCTTTTTTCAGACGGGTTCCCGGATACGGGCTGGACATTTTATGTGCCTTTCTCCATCTCCACCAACACCAATGTATCCACAGCTGTATTTGCCGCCTTTGTTCTGGGATTTGCCTCCATGCTGACAGGGCTTAATTTTATCACCACCATTCACAGGATGCGGCACCCAAAGATGGGGTGGATGCAAATTCCTTTGTTTACCTGGAGTCTCTACGCCACCTCCTGGGTGCAGTTGCTGGCAACCCCCATTATTTCCATCACCCTTGTTCTGGTGATGGTGGAGCGGTATTTTAGCGTGGGACTCTTTGATCCTGCCAGGGGCGGTGATCCCATTTTGTATCAGCATTTGTTCTGGATGTATTCCCATCCGGCAGTCTACATCATGATCCTGCCGGGCATGGGGGTGATCTCCGAGATTATTCCTGTTTTTGCCAGAAAATCAATTTTTGGGTACAAGGCCATTGTGGCCTCTTCCATGGCCATTGCCATAGCAGGATCTCTTGTCTGGGCCCACCACATGTATACCAGCGGCATGAGTGACACCGCCGTATTTGTCTTTTCCCTTTTGACCTTTGTGGTGGCCATCCCCTCAGCCATCAAGGTGTTTTCATGGGTGGCCACTCTGTACAAGGGAGCCATTGAGATGACCCCGCCCCTGTTTTTATCCCTCTGTTTTATCTATTTGTTTTCAGTGGGGGGACTCACCGGATTGGTGGTGGGATCGGCGGGCACGGATATCCATGTCCATGATACACATTTTGTGGTCTCCCATTTTCATTTTACCATGTTCGGGGGGACAGGCTTTGCTTTTTTTGCGGCCCTTCATTATTGGTGGCCCAAGATGTTCGGGCGGATGTATGATTTTAAAAGAGCCTATATCGCATCGGTGCTGGTGACCGTGGGGTTTGTCTTCCATTATGTGCCCATGTTTATTTTAGGCCTCCAGGGAATGCCGAGGCGGTATTATGATTACCTTCCCCAATATGCTAACGGCAATTTTATGGCGGGTTTCGGGGGCTTGTTCATGATCATCGGCATCTTTCTGATGATGACCAATCTCATGCTTTCTTTGAAAAAAGAAAGAAATGCCCCGGCTGATCCCTGGGGAGGGGTGACCCTGGAATGGATGACGCCGTCTCCTCCCCCCCTCCATAATTTTGTAAGTGAACCCAAGGTATTGGATTACCCCTATGATTTTTCCGGGGTGATTAAAAAATTTGCCAAAAAACCAAAGGGAGCCTGAATGCCTTTGAACTATGGCCAAGCTGAGGAAATCGGGAAAATAGATGAATCTGGTAAGAAAATGGGGATGTGGCTCTTTCTTTATACGGAAATCATCTTGTTTGGCGGGCTTTTTGTCCTCTATGCAGTTTATTTTACCCGGTATACAACTGATTTTATTGAAGGTGGCAAGGAGCTGAATAGGATTTACGGTGTGGTGAATACCGTCATTCTGCTCATATCCAGCTTTGCAGTGGCAGCCGCAATTACCGCCATACAAAAGGGGCAGAGGAAAATTGCTCTATGGGGCATTGGCAGCTCCCTTGGCTGCGGATCGATATTTCTGGTGAACAAGTATTTTGAATGGGGACATAAGATTTCCTTGGGGATTTATCCCAATTCTGACAGGCTTTTGGACGGGCCCGACGGGCAGAATATTTTTTTTGGCCTCTATTATATCATCACCGGGCTCCACGGGCTTCACATCATAATCGGCATGACATGCCTTGCGGTCAGCCTTGGTTTTATCCTGGCCGGAAAGGTGACGGCCAACCGGTTTGCCCTGTTGGAGAATGCCGGACTCTATTGGCATCTGGTGGACTTGATCTGGATCTTTGTTTTTCCCCTTTTTTATTTGATTGTCTAGTGCAGTAGGGAGAGTACCATGGAGAAGAATGATCATATTTTTGCTTATAAGACCCTTTTCTACGTGCTTCTGGCATTGCTGGCCCTGACCGGTATTACCGTTGGCGCCTCTTTTGTGGACATGGGAATATTTAATGTGTGGGCGGCCCTGGGCATTGCATCGCTTAAAGCCAGTCTGGTGCTGATGATTTTCATGCACTTGAAATATGAGGGCCGGGCGTTGATCATATCCTTTCTTTCCACTGTTTTTTTTCTGGCCATTATGATTGGTTTTACATTCTGGGACGTTGGGTTCAGGTGAGGAGTAAATATGACTGACATAATAAATCCGGTCTCCCTGGTGGACCGATCCTTTTATTTCATAATAGGGTTTTCCTTTGTCTTTTTGTTTGCCATCACCCTGGTGATGATAATTTTTGTGATCCGGTATCGGCGCAGCATACACCCCACCCCTTCGGATATCCGGGGAAACTTATGGCTGGAAATCGCCTGGATAACCATCCCCACCTTCATTGCCCTTACCATGTTCATATCGGGGTGGCAGGCCTATACCGGGTTGAGGGATGTTCCCGAAGGGGCCTTGGAGATTGAGGTCATGGGCCAGTCCTTTTCCTGGATTTTTCTCTATGCCAATGACAAGGAAACTGAAAATGAGATGGTGGTGCCGGTGAATACGCCGGTGAAGCTGAACATCACCTCCATGGATGTGATTCACAGCTTCTTTATCCCGGCCTTCAGGGTAAAGGTGGATGCGGTACAGGGTCTTAACACCTATGCCTGGTTTATTGCCGAAGAAAAGGGAGAATATTTTTTTCAATGCACGGAGTTTTGCGGTACGGGCCACGCCGATATGGTTGGGGTATTAAAGGTGGTTTCCCAGGAAGAATATGATGAATGGATCAATGAAGAAGATGAGTGGTAATCCCGCCTGTGTTTCAGGTTTTCTTTTGTCCCCGGGGCAGCATTGGACGGGGGGCTTTTTTGAACTTACAAAGATTCACCTGAGCCTGTATATTGCCCTGTCTGCTGCCTTTGGTCATGTTTTGTCCCAGAGCCAATTTTCTCTGGCCTCCCTGGGACTGGGTTGTTTTGTTTTTGTTCTTACTGCCGGGGCTGCCATGGTGAACCATATCCAGGACCGGGGATTTGACTCCTGGTTTTCCCGGACCCGGCAAAGATGCCTTGTGCAAAATAGAATCACCCCTTTAAGGGCCGGCATTATTGCCACAGGCTTGATCCTTATTGGACTTGGCGGATTGTTTTTTTGCTTTCCAGTGGGAGCTGCCGGACTGGGGCTTTTGGCCCTGCTCTGCTACAACGGGTTTTATACCCCCCTGAAAAAGAGGTGGCTTGGGGCTATTGTGCCCGGCGCCCTGTGCGGTATGCTGCCGCCGGCCATGGGGTGGGTGGCTGTTCAAAAGCAGATAGCCGCTGTGGATGTTAGCGGAATTCTCATTGTCATGCTCATTTTTGGATTGTGGCAAATCCCTCATTTTTTTATTATCCTGTTGAAACAATTGCCAGGGGAGTTGAAGGCCTCTCCATATCCCTGTTTTACTCGTATTTTTTCCCGAAAAGAGATCAAAGGCCAGGTTCTGATATGGACCAGCCTGTACAGCCTTGGGATTCTCCTTTTTCTCCTCAAGGGCTGGATCCATTCTTCGTCTCTTTCCCTGCTCCTGGGAGCAATTGCCCTGGGTCTCCCGCTCTTAATGATCGCTATCCTTGGGAAACAGACCTCCCATTCTCTTTCCTTAAGTTTTTTTGCCGTCAATTTGTCCATGCTTTTTTTTATGGGTATCGGTATATTGGATCGAATCTGACCCGTATTCCCCCTTGTTCCAATGATGTTTTTGCTTGGGGTTACAGGTTTTTTTCAGCTTCGATGATGGCGGCAACACCTGTATGGAGATTTTCTATGATCCGGGTTCCGCAGATTCCCAGTCGCTGTTTATTGGAAATATCAAAAATGCCTTGGTCAACCAAAGTTTTCTCTCCGCCGGTTCCGCGGATCTGGAGGTTGTATCGGTTTACCAGCCGTTTTAGGAGAGCCTGTTTTTTTTCAAGTTTTCGTAACCGAATATGGACACCGGCCCGCATGGCCGTTCCGATATTGGTGGGGCAGGAGGTCAGAAATCCGTATTTTTTGTTAAAGGCAAAATCAAGCCAATTGCTCAAATGGTCCAAACCGGAACACAGCCGGTTAAATACCCCGGAAATATCTGAAGAGGATTCCATGGAGATAATTCTCAAGTGGTCCTCTTCATTGACCCAGATCATAAATTTTTTATCCAGGCTTGCAAAAATCCCCCGGGAATCCGGAAAATTACGGTTTATGCCGGCAGCATCCTGGAAGCGGTCCCCCTTGGGAAAGGCTTGTTTTCGGTTTAAAAGATCCTGCATTTGGGAAGGGACCAGCCCCTTGAACCCACGATAGGAGCCCAACAGATTCCGGGGCAGCTTTTTAATTGCTTCGGAAACAAGGGATTCCACCCGACTCCGGTCCTGGCCGGTGATGTGACAGGGGAAAGAAAATCCCTTGAGATTTCGGGCCACCCGGACTCTGGAAGACAGGATAAACGCCTTGTCCGGGTCCAAAGGGGCAAGAAGGGTTTTATCAACGGGCCTGTGCTCAATACTTCCTTCCACAGCATGGTATGCGTGGATAATGGGATCCAATATACTGGAAAAGGTGGAATATGATTGGGCATCGCCTGCATAGATTCCGATACTGCTGTCAGGGTTTTTCAGGCCTGATTGAATGGCTGCATCAAGGGTGAAGCCGGTGTGAGTTTTAAGGGGGGCCAATTCTTCATATAAAGCCGGGGTCAGGTATTGCTTTACAAGGGCCCGGGAATTTGAATGGAAAGTTGGAAATATCAATGGCTGCATCTTTGATTTTACTTTCTTAATTTTTCATATGCATTCATATATAAATTATTAAAAGTGTGATTATATATCATATTCCGGGGTATCGTCAATATCCAAAGAAGTTTGCGAAAAAGAAACTATCAGTACTGGAGATCTCAAGGAAATTGCACTTTATTTCCAATTTATTGGGGATTCGCGGATAAGTTTTGGCTTTTACCTTGTAAGATCTATGAACAAATGATAAATGAAAAAAACCAACTAAAAAAGTTCTCTACATAAAAAAAAAGATAAAAAATAAAATAAGGGTGATTATCTGTGGCTGAATCAAGATTTGCGGAACTAAAAGAAAAGGAAAAACAGGCAAGAAAACAGATTGTGATCGAATCTGCCCTGGCCTTATTTGCTAAAAAACCCTTTTATGAAGTGGGAATGAGGGAGGTGGCTGACGAGGCCGGTATCTCTCCTGCCACCATATACAGGTATTTTCCCAGTCAGGAAGAATTGTTTAATGAAGCCTTTATCCAGGATATTTCCTCTGTCAGCAAAGAGTTTGAAAACATGCTTGAAAATGATGAACCCGTGGGGATTGAAGACTTTGCCGTAAAATTTGTGGAGCATCTCATTGAAAATGAATCCGCCTTTCAGATGATGACCTATTTGATGCTCAAAGATAACCTGGCCCATCCGGTCATGGGAAAGTTTGATTCTGTTACCAAAATCTTTTTTGATCTGTTTACCACACTTTTGGAACGACATGGTCTGGCAGCTGACAAGGCACGGATTTATTCCCATTCATTTGTGGCATCCCTTGCCGGTATTTTAATGACCTTTAGAAATAACCCGTTGAAAGACGGAAATTCTGCACGGGATCATATTATCAAGATTGTTAAAATAACTTCTTCCCTGTATTCAAATCAACTTTTGGGCAGTTAGGGAATCATAAAAATTTCTGGCATTGTCTCTTTCTTGACATTTTTAAAAATCTCATTAGTTTTATTAAAAACTTGTTGTCTGTCTAATGCTTATCGTTATTGATACTTTATGTTTATTGTATGGGGATGTATGGAAGAAATCAAAGAAGCCATTGAGCAGAGTCATCTGTTTATCAGCCGGATCAGGAAAGAAATTTCAAAACAGCTTGTGGGCCAGGAGAAACTGGTTGACAGCCTATTAACCGGGCTTTTAACCGGGGGGCATGTCCTGATTGAAGGGGTGCCGGGTCTTGCCAAGACCAGTGCGGTAAAAGCCCTTGCCGCAGCTGTACAGGCAGAGTTTAAGCGGATTCAGTTTACCCCGGATCTGCTGCCTGCAGATCTTACGGGCACCGAGATTTACCGGCCCAAAACAGCCGATTTTATCACCCGGAAAGGTCCCTTGTTCAACAATATTATCCTGGCCGATGAAATCAACCGGGCTCCGTCCAAGGTCCAGTCCGCCCTGTTGGAAGCCATGGAGGAAAAACAGGTGACAATAGGAGATGAAACCTATGTTCTGCCCTCTCCTTTCCTGGTACTTGCCACCCAGAATCCCATTGAGCAGGAAGGTACCTATCCTCTGCCCGAAGCCCAGGTGGACCGGTTCATGCTCAAGGTGCTTGTCGATTACCCTGACAAAGCCCAGGAACTTGAAATCTTGAAAAAAAATAGTTTCCAGCAGCAGGATGTGATCCAACCGGTGATCAATTGTGACCAATTGGCAGCCATGGCAGGACTCATGGAGCAGATCTATGTGGATGAAAAGCTTAAGGAATATATTGTGGATCTGACATTTGCCACCCGGAACCCCAGGGAGTACGGGATGGATCTGGGCCAGTACATCGAATTCGGCGCCTCTCCCAGGGCCAGCATTTTTCTTGCAAAGGCAGCCCGGGTAAATGCCTTTCTGGCGGGCCGTGCCTATGTCACACCCCAGGATATCAAAGTGGTGGGACCGGATGTGCTCCGGCACAGAATTTTGCTCTCCTTTGAAGCCGAGGCCGAAGATATCTCCTGCGACCAGATTATCACCACCCTTTTTGACTCTGTTGAGGTGCCTTGATCCTCCATGATTCCGGTTGAAATTATAAAAAAAATTAAACGGGTCCATATTAAATCCCGGAGAACCGTGAACAACCTCATGGCGGGTCAGTATAGGTCCGTGTTCCGGGGTTCGGGCATAGAATTTGAGGAAGTTAGGGAGTATTGTCCGGGGGATGAGGTTAAATCCATTGACTGGAAAGTTTCTGCCCGGCTTGGCAAGCCCTTTATCAAACGCTATAGGGAAGAGCGCGAGTCCATTCTCATGCTTTTAGTTGACATGAGCGCCTCCTTAAAATTCGGCACCTTTTCCGGGCAGAAATTGGAAACTATTGCTGAAGTGGCGTCGGTGCTGGCCTTTAATGCCATTAAAAACAATGATAAGGTGGGGGTGATCTTTTTCACGGACCAGGTGGAAAAATATATTCCTCCCAAAAAGGGTTCCGCCCATATCTGGCGGGTGATTAAGGAAATATTCACCTTTGCGCCCAGAGGAAAGGGAACCGATATCGGCTGTGCCCTGGAGTTTTACTCCCGGATATCGAAAAAAAGATCCTTTGTCTTTATTCTGTCTGATTTTTTGGGAAAAGGGTATGGAAAACCACTGAAAATTGCCCGGCAAAAGCATGAATTCATTGGTATCCGGATTTATGATGAGGGTGCTTTTAATCTGCCGGTTAAGGGGATTGTCCGGTTTTCCGATTTTGAAACAGGGCAGACCATGGTTTTTGACGCCTCTAACCTGCAAACAAAGGAAAAATTTTTCCAGGCAAAACAGATGGCCCACCAGGAGACCCGGGATATTTTTTCAAAGGCAAAAACAGATTTACTGGATTTGAAAACCAGTGATTC
>PIVS01000533.1 GCA_003353855.1 Desulfobacteraceae bacterium | reverse complement strand
CGGTGGCTATTCCCATGTCAAAGACTTTGATACAAAAGGTTCCCACGGTCCCCTTGAACTGGGTGGCCCTGCCGTGGATGTTGTTGGCAATGATTCTTCCCTGGCGGTTGGCTAGAGAGCCCAGGGGCATGGTCATGTTTTCACCGCTGACAAGGTTTCGAAGTTCCACACAGTCGCCCCCGGCATAAATATGGGGGTCAGTGGTCCGCATGCGTCGGTCCACCAGCAATGCCCCGGAGCTGCCCACGGCAAGTCCAGCCTCTGCCGCAAATTTGGTATTGGGCCGGACCCCGGCAGACATCACCACCAGATCACAGGCCAGAACTCCCTCGGCCGTATCCACCGAGGTCTCAACGGAGGTTACCCCAGAGGTCGGGTGGCCGTTGATTCGTAAGACCCTTTCCGACAGCATCACCTTAACCCCATTTTTTTTCAGCTGATTTTCAGCAATTTTAGAAATATGCTTTCCCAGGGCAGCCGGAAGTATCTGGTCCGCCATCTCTATGATGGTGGTGTCCACCCCCCAAAGATCGGTTAGGGCTTCGGCCATTTCAATCCCAATGGCCCCGGCCCCGATGACCACGGCTTTTCCTACCTGGCCCTTGGACAGAATATCCTTGATCTCCTTGGCACTGTGAAGGTTGGACACGGTGAATACACGGGGCAGGTCTGCCCCGGAAATAGGCGGTTTAAAGGGGGTGGCACCCGTGGCAATCACCAGTTTGTCATAGGCCAGGACCTCTTCCTTGCCATCATCAAGATATCGTATGTTTAATTTTTTTTCCTTCCTGTCGATGCCCATTGCTTCGACCCTGGGAATAATTTGGATGCCTTTACTTGTTTTAAAAAATTGGGGGTCCCTTATGGCATGGGAGGTGGTGGAATAAAGTCCTTCAATATCTGCTATATCCCCCCCCACATAATAGGGGATGCCGCATCCGCCGTAGGAAATCAGATTGTCCCGATCAATTACGATGATCTCGGCTTCGGGATCCAGCCGTCGAAGTCTACAGGCCACCTTGGGTCCCAGGGCCACTGCGCCGATAATTATGATACGTTTTGCCATGATATATTTCCCCGTCCCCTGGTATCGGGTCGTTCTAGGCTAAACCCCAAGGTGACGGTTTATCTCCTTTTGCTGTCAAGTTGTCGTTAATTTTTTATTTATATAATCCTTTGTATGTAATTGCAGCGCATAAGGTATGCCATCTTGATGGATTTTCAATTGCCGGGGGGCATTATTTTTGAAGTTTTGATGGTTTTCTTTAAAGGCTCAAAAATTTTAGGCTGGGAAAGCAATATCGGAAAGCAATATTGTCCAAGAAAATAAAGAGGGCATCCTCCATGTGAACGGACTTTTGGGTTCACATGTGCCTCTCAGTTCAGATCATCTTCCGGGGAACCTCATGATGGTGGGGGTGGTGGTGGGGGAAGCCCCATAAAAATAAGGCTGTAAAAAAGAAAGTTGCAAAAAATTAGCTTATTTTTTCAAGCAGGACCTGGTAGGCATTATTGATTTCAACAAATTGTTCATGGGATCCCCCGCGGTCCGGGTGGTGTTCCCTGGCAAGCTTTCTGTAAATCTTGGTCAATCCGCGTTTGTTCAGCTTTTTTAATTCTTCTTTGGTGATATGGAAAAGGGTCCGGGCCTTACGGGCTGAAAAGGATTTTGGAGGGGGCTGGTTAAAAGAACGGTGACGGAATCTGAAAGCCCTTTCCATCTCTTCCAGAAGGATGGTATCGGCATAGTCATTATCAAAAAACATGATGAGATACCGGACCATATAGCCATGTAAATGGGAGGTCAGGCCAAACAGGTTTTTGTTTATCCGGCAGATTTCCTTTAAAAAATAGGTTTCCACCTTGGTCTGATCCAGGGCCTGGGGCATTTGTTTGGCCATAAACCCCTGGAAAAAAGATTGGAGATCAAAAATTGTGTAGACATAGGATTTAAGGTTCTGTGGCGCTAATTTTCTTTCCTGGGGCAGGAACCCTTGTTCTATTTCATCCCTGGATTTTTGCTGCAGATCTTTGAACAGGACGGCCGGCATGTTGGGCAGGGGGCCCTGGTCCATGTTTTCAAATTTTAAAAAATGGGTGCGGCGTTTGTCAAAGGCATGGGTGCGGCGTGATATTGTTTCTTTTTGATCCTCTGTAAGCCTGGGTTTTCCCCGGGAACCTCCTCGGTTTCGGAAGACTTCAACCGCCCGGCGGATATCCTCACGCACCCAGGGCCAGAACACCTCTTCAAGGTCGTCGGGATCAAAATTCTGGGAGGCTCTCGATACAACCTCCTCTAAATTTTCATCAACATACCAGGCATTGCCGCCGGGGTAATGGATCCATGTTACAGGGGAAGGACCCAGGTCAAAAAGATCGCGGTGGATCAGTTTTTTGCCCGAAGGAACCGACTCCCTGAGGGTATAGGTAATTTTATTCCTGGTTTTTATGAATGCCAGATACATGTGTAAAGTATACGCAAATATTTGGTTGTATTCAATGGCCCTTTGTTTTTTTGTAGGTCAGGGTCTTGATTTTTTTAAGGGTGTATTCCCGTGTCCCCAGGCCAATTTTCTCGGCATAGTCCAGCTGGTGTTCCCAGTCCACATAGGGGTAAAGCCCCTTGAACTTGTCCTCTCCCGGACCCAGGTTGCAAGTTAAAACAGAATCCGGCAGTCCCCTCTGGCTGTTGACAAGATCTGCACTGGCCTGGTCAATGGCCACGGGATCTTGGGATATAACCACGCCGATGTCACTTACAATCGGGGATTCGGAATAGGGCAGGCAGTCGCATTTGGGGGCAATATCCGTGATGAAATTAATAAACAGGGATTTGTTTGTTTTATTTTTTAACACCCCCAGGGTGTATTCCATCATTTTTTCCAGGAAGACAGGAACCGACTGGTTCCAATTAATATTGATGGATTCTGTGGGGCACCGGACAATACATTCGGCACACCCGATGCACAGATCCTTATTCATATAGGCTTTTTTATCTTTCAGGGATATGGCTTCCCCGGGACAGTGCTCGGCGCACTGGGCGCATCCGATACAGGTCTTGCGTTTGATTTTGGGGCTGACATTGGAATGCTGATCCAGCTTTCCCCGGCGGGAGGCACACCCCATACCCAAATTTTTAAGGGTTCCGCCAAATCCGGATAACTCATGGCCCTTGAAATGGGCAACAGATATCAGACCGTTTGCATTGACTATTTCCGAGCCGATATATACCTTGCTGCAATGTTGCAGGTCAACCTGGACCGGGGTTTCACTTTTTCCGAACAGCCCGTCTGCAATGATCACCGGGGCCCCGTCCATGGAGGAGTAGGAAAAACCGTTTTCAACGGCGGTTTTGATATGGGAGACGGCATCGGACCGGGTGCCCACATAGAGGGTGTTGGCATCGGTGAGAAAGGGGGTTGCCTTTGTCCCCCGTATGGTCTGGATAATTTGTCTGATATAAA
>PIVS01001057.1 GCA_003353855.1 Desulfobacteraceae bacterium | reverse complement strand
GATCAGGAATCTTAAGATATTGCTCCGCAACCTCCAAAATGTGTATGCCCACGTTTGCATTATTAAGCAGCTCCAGAAGTGTCGAATGCTGCATGGAGTTATAGTAGGATGCAATATCATACCGGGCCACAAAATGGTAGGAGTCGATCTGTTTGCTCAAAGCGCCCACGGTTCCCTTGACACCGCCAAGGCCTTTAACATGTGTACAAAGAGGGCTTAAAATCGATTTCAGTCGATCTTGAAGCAGACATAGGGTTCTTGCTAATATGTTTTTACTTAAGGCACTCCACTGCACAAGACATCGTCCCTCGCTGTGCCACATACCCGTGAGCCGATTTCATGTGTGTAAGTCATTTTTATTACTTAATCGCCACGTTCGGATTTAACGCTTTAAAATTCAAATCGCCGGTTAGCAAGAAGACCACAATTCTGAAGTTTCGAAAAGTTCGGCACTGGGCTTTAACCATTCTGACGTTCAGCCATGACACCAAATATTGCTTCCTCCGTTGTAAGTTAAGCTGCTTTTTGCATAGACAAAATATTTTCAAGAGTAAGGGGCTTTGACAAGATTCCCAAAGAGACCGCAGGGACTTCCCTTGTTGTCCAATGAGGGCGAACATAATTGTGTATTATTTGATGAACATCCAGAGTTCTTTGTAATCCTTTTTTTGTCTTTGCGTAAGTGTTTGTTTTCCTTCTAAAAGTGCTATTCCTTCTCCTGGTTGTTAGATAGGAGTACCAGATTAAAGTCAACCTCTTTTTACAACATTTTTTGAGGCACAGCTATCCTATACCAATCCAGGTTGGTTTTTTTCAACTTAAACCAGCTTAAACGTTTTTT
>PIVS01000532.1 GCA_003353855.1 Desulfobacteraceae bacterium | reverse complement strand
CCTTCCCTGCTCGCATTGGTAATAATAGCCTTGTTGTACATGATGATCCCGAACTCGATTATTCCGAATGTCAACACCATAAATAGCGGCAATACAATAGCAAATTCAATTGCTGACGCGCCTTTTTGTTTTTTAATAAAATCAGAAATAGCCACTGTTTCTCCTATGTGCTGTCACCATGGATGTTTATATTTTAATTTAGATAAATCAATGGGAGTTTCACCAAATTCATCCTGGGAAAAACCTCAATGAAAATATCAATATCGCGCATCCATATAAATTATCTTTAATTTAGTTTAAATGCAACAATTATACCCATAACAAGTTAATAAAAATATATTTGCAGGAAAAGATTAATTAAGGGAATAAATTATGCAACGGATTGGATATTTTGAAAATCATAATTGTCTATTTCTCATAAACATTGATTATTGATCATTACATGATTTATGCAAAACGATCTTGTTACCTTTAACCTTATACAGATCAAGATTTTTTAGGGGCTCGCCTGACTTATCAAATGATACAGGGCATGTTACCCCGCCTTTGAAAGCGATTGATTTCAATGCGTTGACAAAATCGTTTCTTGATCTGACATTGTGCAATGACAAGGCATTCATGACCAGTAAGGCAGTATCATAGGCAACGGCTTCAATATATTCAGGGAACGATTCATTGGATTTCTCAAAGGCTGAGACAAAATTTTGTACCTGTGGGGATTCTTTCTCCTGGTCAAATCCATCGGGAAAAACAGCCTCCTGCACATAATTTTTTGCCAGTTCCAATAATTTGTCTGAATGCCAGAGGTTTGTTCCCATAAGCATTATCCGGTCAATATCATAATATCTGAGCTGGGGGGCGATCATGCCTACCATGGTTGGTGAATCGGGAATAAAGAGAACGTCAAAATCAACCTTTGCTTTATAAATTTTATTTCTTTCCTTAATTTCGTTTTCTTTTATATCAACAAATCGGCCTTTCTCATTACGCTTTTCATAACCATATATCAAAGTTTTTATCTGTCTCGAAAAATCAGTATCCCCGGGATCATAGGAAATCTTGTCTGTGATCTTCCCGTCATGATAAGGAACAATTTCTTCAAACGCTTTTTTAAAGGCCCGGCCGTATTTTTCATCGGGATATAATATAGCAAAATTGGTTAAACCCAATTCTTCAATAAAATAAATTATTCCGGTTTCGACCTGCATATTGGGGGTAAACCAGTTCCTGAAGATATACGCCCCTATCTTGGGGATATCCGGTTTCTGGGTCATTGTTACCATGGGAATTTGCATTTTGTTTGATTCAAGCCCTGCCTGCTGGGCAGTGACCATGGGGCCGATGATGCAGGCAACTTTTTGGGCTTCAAGTTCCCTTACACCCTTGATCGCAGATTGAGGATCGGATTCTGTGTCTTTGATAATGAGACGAAAAGGATTTTTGGGATTTGATTTATTGACTGTCTCAATGGCCAGAATAAGGGCGTTCAAGGCACGCTCCCCTGCACCCATATAATATCCGCTTAAAGGAAGCAGAACACCAATACGGTCAGAATGAAAAGCATAGCGTTCTTGAATGATTTTCATGATTGATCTGGCATGGGGGATTTGATCGTGTTCCTTAAAACTGCTGGTAAACTTTTTTAAAATCACAAGGGACTCTTTGTCTTTTCCGTCTTTGAATTTTTTTAGGCCGGTTTCGTAAAGAATGTCACCCTGCAGATGAGCTGCACTTAGATTTGAAACAAGAGAAATTATCTGTTCCGGATTTTTTTGGGAGGTTACGGACGCTATTTTGTAAAGGATACGTGTTTTGTTTTTTTTATCTTCTGATTTTTCACTGGCTTCTGCATAAAAATGAAACCCATTCAATATTTCTTCTCTTTGAACAAAAATATCTCCTATGATTTCAAGCGTTTTAAGATATTTTTTTTTTGAACAAGCATTTTTTAAAATTTGGGAAGCTTTATTCAATGCTTTTTCATATTTTTTGTTTTTGAAAAGATTTTGGGTTTCAATTAATATTCGGTCCTGATCAAAGCAATCTTTGGATTCTGAAATTTTAGGTGTTATTTCCGGCAGAGGCGGCACATCCATTGGCTTTCTTTTAGAACTGCAAGATTGCATATTAAAAGAACAGAAAAGCAGAATGAGCAGAACGTGTATGATATGATAATTTTTCAATTTAAACGATTCCAAAATTAAGGGTGCTTTACTTGTGAAAATTAATCTATCCGGTATTCATGGAGAAGCCGATGGAAAATACAAGTTTTCCCAGAAGTCCTATCCCAAGGCCCACACTTTCTGACGGCATTCAATATATGTCGATGATAAATGGGAACAGCATTAGAGAAATCAAAAACAGTATGATCAGAATGAATGCCTGCCACTTAACCCGAAATGTTTTATGGAAAAATGGGCATAGCTATAGCGAGCCAACAGGGGTAACTTGGAAAAAAAATATGCAAACATTCCAGATGAAAGGTAAACCGCCATAAATCGGTAATACTATTTTTCCAACCATCGGTTGTACGGAAAATAACAGAAATGCGCTTAAAAAAATTGTAATTAATTGCTACCACCTCCATCTGCCGTGATTAGTAAATGGGTAGATTTGGGATATTTAAAGCATCCCATTTCATTCCACCAACGCCGAATGCTCTCAACTGCAAATTCAGATAGAACACTACCTCAACCTGTTGACGGGATTCCAGAGGTTTGTCCTTTACATTATTTTCTAACAAGGCATTGGTCAATTGATGGACATCATCCATTATTTGCTGCTGAAGTGAAAATATCTGCAATTGTCTGATCGATAAACCAGGCATACAACGATCCCAGAAATAAGATAAATAACCCGACAGAAATGTTTTTTGCCTCATTTGGGTTTAAAGTCACGTTTTTATAGATCAATGGGAACCTCATATACCAGGCCGCCTTTTGGGTGAACAAATACTGCCATTCTCTTTGATCTGTTTTAATCGTTTGCTATACTTGAGGCTATATAGGCCACATCAGAAAGATCCACTCTTTCTGATATGACCCCTACAATCGAGTATCAATTCAGATCATCATCTTTGTAATACTTGGTGCCTTTCCCAGTAAGCTCAAGAGCGAGCCCATCGTCGGTAAGCTGATACAACAAAATATCTACATCTACTGCAATCGCTCCAGCAAGGTCGTCTCCCTTGCTACCGGATTTGGCTGCGGCTGTTACCTGACCACCCATTTCCCACCCTGAATTGATAAAACCATCCAAAGCCTTCTTGCTTTTAAAAACCCAAATCTGTTTAAACTTTTTCACACCCATGCCAAGCCCAACCTGGCCTTCTATCATTTTCATAAAGGTGTCTTTTTTGGCAGCTTTGTCGACCACTATACCTTTTCCTGTACCACTACCGAACAAGAGAATCTTCATACCAAAATTGCTAAACACAGCATAGCCTGCCGATGCCGTTACGATTTTTTT
>PIVS01000531.1 GCA_003353855.1 Desulfobacteraceae bacterium | reverse complement strand
ACATAACCGGTTTCGGAAAATTTTGTGGCATCGGCTTTGACAAAGGGGACCCCCAGTTTTTTGGCAATCAGTTTGATCAGATAGGTCTTTCCGATTCCAGTGGGTCCCAGCATTAGAATGTTTGCTTTTATATTGCCGGTTATTTTAAAGATTTCTCCAGTTTCCTGGTGACGGATGCGGTTAAAATGGGTACAGATTTTGGTGGATAAAACAGATTTTGCCTTGTCCTGCCTGACCACATACTGGTCCAGATAGGCAATGAGTTCTGTGGGTTTTATATTAAAATTGATCAGCTCTTTTTTGCCCTTGGACGGTGCCTTACCGTTTATGGCTTCCTGCTGGGGCTGGATGGAAGGAGAGATGATTTTGACATTTCCGCCAAACTTTTTGTTTAGAAATTCTCCCAACTCTTTTTCTATTTTTTTGGGGTCCTGCCCCAGGGGGTCTGTTTTTTCAGTCATAATAGAATAATATAAACAAGGTTTTAAATAATTCAAGACTGGCCGGGCTTTCTAATCGTTTTTTCTGAAAAAAGCTGACAGGGTTTTCCAGATGATTGATAGACCGTAATGCTGGGCAGCAGTTTGGATTTAAACCCCATGGCTTTGCACCCGTTGGGGCGCTGGGGGTCCCAGGTCACATAAAAGCAATTACATTTATAACAATTTCTTTTATAATCTTGGCTCATAACGGACCTTTACCCTTTCAAAATTTTAGGGTTAAAAGTAAAAAAGTCACGAACATGAATGCCCGTGACTTTTTTTATTTTGGTGCCGAAGGGGAGACTTGAACTCCCACGGGTTGCCCCACACGCCCCTCAAGCGTGCGTGTCTACCAATTCCACCACTTCGGCTTTTCTTTTTTATGAGGTCTTTTACTCTGTTGTCTGCTCCACGGGTACAACGGTTTTTGTCATAACACTGGATTCAGATTGATGTCCGGACAAATAAGCCAGGGCCAGAGAGGTTACCATGAAAACAATGGCAACAATCGTGGTGATTTTTGTCAAGATGTTGGCTGGTCCGGCTGCTCCGAAAAAAGTCTGGCTTCCGCCACCGCCGATGGAGGCTCCCATTTCTGCACCCTTGCCGCTTTGCAGCAGAACTATCAGAATCAAAAGAATGCAAACACTAACATGTAATCCGACTATTATAGTTGTCATATGCCTTTTTCATTATATTTAATAATGTTAATAAATTTTTTTGCATCAAGGCTTGCTCCACCAACCAGAGCGCCATCTACATCCTCGATACCCATTAGTTCTTTAACATTTTCAGGTTTGACTGAACCGCCGTATACGATTCTTGTCCTGTCTGCCAGATCCTTTGAAAATAATTTTTCAAGCAAGGATCTTAAATGTTGATGAACCTCAGCCACCTGCTCAATACTGGCTGTCTTGCCGGTACCGATTGCCCAGACTGGTTCATATGCAAGAACCAAGCTGGACAATTGTTCAAGACCAAAGCCTTTTAACCCATCTGAGACCTGTTTGTCAAGAATTAAATATGTATTTCCCTGTTCTCTTTGCTCTTCTGTTTCTCCGATACAGAACACCGGCTTTAATCCTGATCCAAGGGCTGCCTTTATCTTCTGGCAAACCAAGGCATCTGTTTCTCCAAAATATTGCCGTCTTTCAGAATGGCCGATTAGAACATATTCACCACCAGCATCTTTTATCATATCGGCTGAGACTTCCCCGGTAAAGGCCCCTTGCTTTTCAAAGTGCAGGTTCTGGGCCCCAAGTTTTACCTCGGTGTTTTTGATGGCCCGGGCTACCAATGGCAGGGATAGATTGGTAGGGGCGATCATTATATCTCTATCGGTAAGATTAGAACAAAGCCCGGCAAGATTAGCTGCCGTTTGTACTGCTTGCTGGCCTGTTTTATACATCTTCCAGTTCCCGGCAATGAAGGGTCGTCTATTCATTTTTTGCCTCCGCTCAATTAATGGGGATCCAGGTTAAAGGGATCCAAGTTACAGGGATTGGCCTACCATGACGGCTAGATCAATCATTCTGCTTGAATAGCCTGTCTCATTGTCATACCAGGAGTAAATTTTCACCATATTTCCGTTGATCACATCCGTACAGGAGGCGTCCACAATGGATGACAAGGGGTTTGAATTATAGTCTATGGAGACCAGGGGCAGGTCGCTGTAGCCTAAGATGCCGGCCAGGTTTCCTTTGGATGCAAGTTCAAGGGCACGGTTGACCTCTTCTGTGGTCAAACCTGTTTTCTGGGTGGTGACCACAAGGTCGACCATGGAAACATTGGGGGTGGGTACCCGCACAGACATTCCGTTCAGTTTGCCCTCAAGCTCAGGCAGAACAAGGGAAACTGCTTTGGCAGCCCCTGTGGTGGTTGGAATCATGGAAAGTCCTGCTGCCCTGGATCTCCTAAGGTCTTTATGGGGAAAATCCAAAATCCTCTGATCGCCTGTGTAGGCATGGATGGTGGTCATCATGCCGGCCACAATACCGAAATTTTCCAGCAATACCTTGGCAACCGGGGCCAGGCAGTTGGTGGTGCAGGATGCATTGGATATTATATGATGGCTTGTGGGGTCATAGTCTTCATGATTGACCCCCATGACAATGGTAATATCCGGATTGCTGGCAGGGGCGGATATCAACACCTTCTTTGCCCCGCCTTCCAGGTGCTTTGCTGCACTTTCCCTGTCCCTGAAGAAACCGGTACACTCGCAGACCACGTCCACATCTGACTCCTGCCAGTCAATTTGTGCCGGATCTTTAAAGGCCGTAACTTTTATCTTTTTTTCATCCACCACAATGCCTTCATCATTGGCAATAACGTTTTTATTGAAGCAACCATGAACAGAATCATATTTTAGGAGATGGGCAGTGGTTTTTGTGTCTGTCAGATCGTTGATGGCCGTAACTTCAACTTCCGGTGTGTCAGCGGCCGCCCTGAACAGCATCCTGCCGATTCTGCCAAATCCGTTTATTCCTAATTTTATGGTCATTTTTTTCTCCTTGAGTTAACTGGTTGGAAATTAAGATCGTTTGGTACCTTTCAGGATACCGCTTGCCAGGGAAATGCTCCTTTTGCCGTGTTCAATAAGGGATGTGGTCAAACTCTCCATGTCCATTTTTTTTCGGGAGGTAACTGCTTTTAGAAGGAGGGGGAGATTGACCCCGGAAATGACTTCAACTTTTCCTTCTTCAAGAAAAGAATAAGCCAGATTTGAAGGGGTGCCTCCAAACATGTCAGTGAAGATAAGAACGCCCTTATCAGACATCAGTTTTGAAATGCCCTGTTTGATTTTTTTGCGTAAACGGTCCGGGTCCTCTTTAATGTCTATGGAGATAGGCAATAATTTTTCTTGTTCTTTTCCCATGATAAATTCAAGGGTTTCAATGAGTGCGCTGCCAAGGTTGGCATGGGTAACGACTAATATACCTGTCATATTTCTTTTACATCCCTGTCAATATCCCTGTGGATAATGCCGGGGGTGAG
>PIVS01000530.1 GCA_003353855.1 Desulfobacteraceae bacterium | reverse complement strand
TTGCAAGCAAACCGCCAACGACTGAAAAACGAAATAAAGCCCATTTATCAATTGGGCTTTGGGTTTTACTGTTCATAGGCCGGGTCCTTTCAATTTTGAGTTAAAATTTTCAGCAAAATACTAATAAAAATCCCGGTACATTTGATAGAACAGCTAAGTTGCCAAAACCATGCCCATCTTATGCGTGAAATTACCCAGGCCTGATTTTTTGTGAAATTTCACCGCCTTGGGATAAAAACGTCAAACAGGATATCAACGCTTTTTCAATGTTTGATTGTTGCTTCAGATAGGAATTGATCAGACTGCCGGGAAGGTGGTCATTTTTTACAATTGCTGACACACATCCCCGGATTTTTTTCCATTGAACGTTTACAGGAAAAGTGTTTTTAAAAAAATGGATCCATCTGTTGAGGGTATTACGGGATATCCCCATCTTCCCGGCAAGCTTGGAGATCGTCATCTTTTGGATTTTGTTCTGCCAGTCCGACACAATTGTCAGGATAGCCGCATACCAGTATACTTTTCTACCCAGGAAACGGCAGGTTCTCCTCTGGGTTTGCGAAAATAATTGGCATAATACAGCGGTCCCTGGCAATGAGGGCACTTCTTTTGTCTATACAGTTCAGCTGTTGCCAGATCTATTTTATAAAGATCCCAAAAAAGGCTTTCATTTTCTATAACTTTTGATAGCATATCTCCTGCCCTGTTTTTGTTGGGGGCTGGGCAGGAGTTCCTTGATTATTTGCAAGATAAAAGGGGGAGCTTCTGCCTCAAACCTTGTATATCTTGCAAATTCTCTTCAATTATTCCATGATTTTTTGTGATCAGTCTCAATAGTGCACATTTGTTTCAATAACAAAGGAATCACAGCGTCCCATCAACGTCGGATCGATTCCAATTCTTTGATTTTTTTAATATTTCAATTGACAACAACTACTTTTCTATTCTATCTTAATTGAAAATCGTTGTACTTTTATCATCATAAAATAACTTTAAGAGAGAAAAAAATGGCAGGCGCTATGGATTTGTGGACTGGTGCCGATATTTTTTTAAATCTGACATTATAATTCATGGAAGATAAGTATATACATATTGGAATAATGTTCACAACAAGGTGCAATATTGACTGCCCCCATTGCGGTTTTGAATGCTCTCCTGAAAAAGGCGAAGATGCCGACCTTGAAACCGTTAAACAATTTTGCATGGATGCCCACAGATATGCATGTAAAAAAGGTAAATTACTAGATGTCTCATTTACCGGTGGAGAGCCTTTTTTAAGATATAAAGAACTGCTTCAGGTGATCCGCCTCTTAAAGGCAACAGATGATACCATAAAAACCTGTATTGCTACCAATGGCTTTTGGGCAGAAAGTGTCAAAGGAGCAAAACAGATTTTAAAACCCTTTAAAACAATGCAGTGTAGGATTGGTCTGAGTATGGACAGTTACCATATCCAAAGAATAGGTATTAATAAAATCCGTAATGCCATAGAGGCATTAAGCAGTCTGAACTTTGATTTTACATTAAAGTTTGCCAGTTTGAAAAACCAACCCTCTTTTGCCCAATGCCTTGCCAAACTGGAAGACCGGCTGCAAAATTCCAGGTACAGTGTCCATACTTTTCCATGTAACCCAGCCGGACGGGCAAACACACTTCCGGCGAACAGTTTTCATTTTTTAAATACCATGCCTAAGGATAGATGCAGGTCCCAGGGGAACTTTATTTTAATGCTCGATGGAAATGTATTTATATGCTGCGGAGTGTATAAGCATGACCAGCAACTGTCAATGGGAAAATTTCCAGATAACCCCTTTCAAGATCTTTTAATTAAGGCCCAAACAAATGAACTGTTCAAGGTGCTACGCGATAAAGGCCCTGCATATTTCGTCCAACCCCTTGAGGATAGGGGGTATCTGTTTGGCAAAACCCCCTACACAAGTATTTGCGATCTTTGCAGGTGCGTTTTTAAAAATTGCCAAGGGGATACAAAAAAAAGGAAGATTATTCACAGAACGGTTAAACATTGGCGAAAAAACCGAGAACAAGAAAAAACTATCTTAGTAATGAATAATTTTTTCTTATTCAATGCAACCTGAACAACAAACGTGCTAAAAGATCTTTATATATAACACTAAAAAAACGTGTTTATTACAATTTAACATGATTATAGATAACCATAACCCAGAAGGAGAATCAATCATGGATAATGATCAATTCAACAAAATATATCACAAAATAATTACCAAAGCCCGGTCAGACGATACTTTTAAAGCAAAATTATTGGCTGACCCAAAAAAAATTTTTAAAAAGCATGGATTAACAATTCCAGCAAATATAAAAATAACGATCTTGGAAAACACTGACAGTTTACAACATTTCATACTACCAGCCGAAAATGATGGTCAGTTATCTTCGGAGCAATTAAATAATATATTTGGAGGGCGCGTGGATGGAGGTTATTGTCAGTGATGTCCGGTTAGGTTTTTGCAGGTAAAAAACCTTCGATTTTTTTTAAGAATATTGTCACTTTTTTGTTGACAAATGTGTGCCATATTAGGCCTCCTTGAAAACCAAATTTTCAAGGAGGCCTAATATGGCACACATGTCGATCCCGAAAAAACAAATTCAGTCTCTGATCTTTGACAACTTCCAATCCCCTCTGTTAAAGTTGTTACCATTTACACCAGAACTATTATCACGAGGAGACCGACCTTTAAAAATGACTTTCAAAGACCAGGTAAGCGCTCTGATGTATTTTCATCTTCAGGAGCACCAATCATCCAGGCATCTCATCCAAGATCTGAAAGAGAATGATTTTGCCAAAGATAATATTGCCCCAGATGGTGGGATCAGCAGGAGCAGTTTTTCCGAAATAATCAATGGTCGGGGAATAGAGCAATTACAATTCATTTTTGAAAATCTCTATAAAGAAGCTGCAGGAGTACTACCCAAGGAGCATGCTGAATTGGGGGATATTGTCTCCATTGATGGGAGCCTGATTGATGCTGTCCTTTCAATATATTGGGCGGATTACAGAAAAGGCTCCAAAAAGGCAAAAGCTCATTGTGGTTTCGATATCAATCACGGCATTCCTAACAAGATCTTCCTTACTGACGGTAATGGTGCTGAACTGCCCTTTGTAACTCGAATTCTTGCAAAAGGCCAAACCGGTGTTATGGATCGGGGCTATCAATCACATAGGGATTTTGATTTGCTTCAAGATGAAAATAAGCATTTTGTTTGCCCAATTAAAGCAAGAACAACAAGAACAATCATTGAAAAACATGATGTTAATCCGGATAGTCATGTTTTCTATGATGCTCTCGTGCTTCTTGGCTCATCAAAACAAAATCAGACACAAACTCCTGTTCGAGTGGTTGGTTATAAAATTTCAGGAGTAAAATATTATATTGCGACAGATCGACATGATCTTACAGCCGAACAGATAGCAACCATATATAAACTCAGGTGGACTA
>PIVS01000529.1 GCA_003353855.1 Desulfobacteraceae bacterium | reverse complement strand
GTCTATGAAAAGGCCGGGGTTGATGTGCTGAATGTTACCGGAGGCTGGCATGAATCTAAAATTCCCCAACTGCCCATGGAGCTGCCAAGATCCGGGTTTTCTTTTCTGGCCATGAATATCAAACAGGCTGTCGCAATTCCGGTGATGGCTTCCAATCGAATCACCACTCCGGGCCAGGCCGAGAGGATAATTCAGGACGGCCAGGCCGACATGGTGAACCTGGGAAGGGTGCTCATTGCCGATCCCTTCTGGCCTAGTAAGGCAAAAGCCGGAAGGGCCCAGGAGATCAGGCCCTGCGTTGCCTGCTCCCAGGGGTGTACCGATGAGTTGTTCAATGGGAGGCCGGTCTCATGCATCGGCAATGCAAGGGCAGGGTTTGAAGGAGAGCGGATCATTAAAAAAACCACCAGCCCAAAACAGGTGATGATTGTCGGCGCCGGTGTGGCAGGCCTTGAAGCGGCCATAACCGCCAAACAGGCGGGGCACAGGGTGGAAATTTATGAAAAAACCGGGGAGATCGGGGGCCAGATCAGGATTGCGGCAGCCCCTCCCCATAAACAGGAATTGCTGGAATTTATCCGATACTATCGGGCAATGGTGGAAAAACATGGGATACCCATCCATTTGAACACCAATGTGGATCTGGAATTGATTAAAAAGGTTAATCCGGATCATCTGATCATTGCCCAGGGGGCCGCCCCTCTTATTCCCCCCATTGAGGGAACCGATGATAAATCTGTGCTCTCTTCATGGGAAGTCTTAAGGGAAAATCCCTGTCTGGGAAAAGAGGTGGCCATCATAGGCGGCGGGGCAGTGGGTCTTGAAACCGCCCATTTTGCCGCCAAAAAGGGGACTCTTTCTCCTGAAATGCTCCACTTTCTTATTAGCTACGATGCCCTGGAAATGGAAAGAATCAAACACTATATGTTTAACGGGGCTTCCCGGGTGACGGTGTTTGAGATGCTTGAAAAGGCAGGCCAGGATGTGGGCAAATCCACCAAATGGATACTCATGAATAATCTTGCCCGTTACGGGGTAAAGATCAATGCGAGTTCAAAGGTGGTTTCCATTAAAGAGGGGCAGGTTACCTATGAAAGGGATGGAAAAAGGTTCCAGGAGCAATTTGACACCGTGGTACTGGCCTCGGGGTCAAGGCCTGTTCAGACCCTGGAAAACAAGGTAAAGGAGCTTGATATCCCATTTTCTGTGATCGGAGATTGTGTTAAGCCCGGGAAAATAGATGATGCCATCCACGGCGGTTTTTTAACGGCTGTTTCCCTGTAAAAACAAATTTCACCCTGGCATCCCACAACGGAAAGTCCAGGGTGATTCTTTAATTGATAGGTTTAATCTCTAAAACTATCAATTACTTTTCCTCTTTTACATAGTGGCAATAGGCTATAGCCACGGTGCGATAAACCAGATGGGCAAGCTTTGTATAGGGCAGAAAGGCCACCAGATTAAAAGCAAAGATCAGATGGATAAAATACATGGAATAGGCTGCCCAGGGTATCTCTGCCAACCTGAGCGTCTGGGTGAGCATGCCTGTTATTCCCAGGGAAAGGGCAAGGCCCAGCAGGTACCAGTCAAAATACCCATTGGTCTGCCTGGCGTTTGCCCTTCGCTCCCTTATCAGAAGCAGACTGCCGGCAATAAGGGCGATGCCTGATACATTGGCCAGGATTTTCACCGGATTAATCTGGTCATAGGGACCGTGGCTGTTGAGAACATAAAGGGCAAAGACAAAGGCCCCGGCCACAAAGGCGAGGCTGGTAAAGGAAAAGGCCACCATCATGTGGGAGATCTTCCGGCCCTTGGTTTCGGAACAGGTGGAAAACCGTTCGTGTCTTATTATGGCAGGCAACTGAGTGACAATGGTGATAAGGAGCCGTTTAAAATCAATGGAGCCGGGGGTTGCCTTGCCCAGCCGTGCATAGGTCGCCTGCATATCCTTAAGAAACCGCCTTATCCCAAGAAAAAATACCAGGGTCACTCCCAGGGACAGGGGAATGAAAATCATCTCGATCAGGGGCACGGGGAAAAAATGAGCAAAAACAATGCGGTCCCCGCCGGGAGAAATATTCATCAACCCTGTAGCAAAACCCATGGTGATGATGATCAGGGCGGGAAGGATAAAAAGCCATGGAAGCTTCCTCGTGTCATTGAACAACAGGTGCATGGCAGCGGGTTTTGAATATTCTTTGATGGACATTTTTCTCAAAGAATTTAGCACATCACCCGGTCTGGCATCCCTGGGGCAAAGCGTGGAGCAATCCTTGCAATTGTAGCAAAGCCAGATATCCGGGTTTGCAATGAGCCTGTCCTTTAATCCCCAGGAGGCATAGATCATCTCCTTTCTGGGAAAAGGCTGGTCATCATGGGACATGGTACAGGCCACTGAACAGGTGGCGCATTGGTAACATTTTTTAAGATTCAGACCGGAGCCTGAGTTAATTTGGGCAATAAAATCCAGATCAGGTTCAATGAATTCAGGTAATGCAGGTGAGGCCATAACAATATTCCTATTATAAAAGGGTCTGTTCAACAAGGGTTTCAAGCCGGGCTGCCAATTGATCGGGATCTGTCATTTTGTCCCGTAAAAAGCAATTGGCCAGAACAAAAAAATAATTGGACATCAGGACAAGTGCCAGAATATGACTGTCTTTTTCAGGGTTTATCTCGCCCCTGTTCTGGGCTGCACGAATCAATTCTGCCATCTTCTGAGCATAGCTGTCATCAAAGTCATTGATTTCATCCAGCCATTCCCGTTCATAAAAAAACATATGACTCAAATAGGCACGGGAAAGGGAATCGTTGGTGGTGTAAAAGATGAAAAATTGTTTTGAGATATGAATAAACTGGGTTTGGAAGGGTTTGTTCTCAGGCACAGTGGCCATGGCATCCTGGTACAGCTTTTTTAAATCATCTGAAAAAGCTGCCGCCAGCATGGACAGCTTGTTGGGAAAATGCTTGTAAATGGTCCCAAGGCCGATCCGGGCCAGGGTTGCCACCCCCCGGATGGTCACTTTATCATACTCCTGGGTTTTAAAAAGCTTTCTGGCACTTTCTAAAATCAAGGTACGGGTCTGAGCCTTTTGCACTTCTCGTCTGTTTGCTTTTGGTTGTTTCATTGCCATCCTTTCCAATAACACGTTTTATTCAGGGAACATGTTCACTTAATAGAGCGTGTTCTTTCTCTTGTCAAGAAAAATTCAGGTCTAAACATGAAAAAAATTAAGACTGTTGGGATTAAAGTCCAACCTCGGAGTTCAGGAATAGCTGACTATAGGGAAGGAACAAGGGGGTGTGAACCCCCTGTGGTCCGCTGCAATGAATGGTTGGCTTTTGATTAACCGCCATTGCGCGGGGTCTCAGACATTGTATCCGCAGTTGTAGTATCCGAGCTTGGAGATCTTACCCGTTTTAATTCTCCGACAAAGTTAACAGCCTATCTGGGCCTTGTACCATCTCAACAC
>PIVS01000074.1 GCA_003353855.1 Desulfobacteraceae bacterium | reverse complement strand
TTTTCAAATCCCGGTTCACCGGTTCGATCCACTTAACCAGGGCAGCATACAGGTCATCGATATCCACGGGCTTGGTCACATGGTCATTCATGCCGGCTTCCAGGCTCTTTTCACGATCACCGGTCATGGCGTGAGCCGTCATTGCGATTATCGGCACATTTCGATTTTCCGACTCCAATTTCCTGATTTCTTTTGTGGCTTCATACCCTCCCATCTCCGGCATCTGGATATCCATAAGAACTGCATCAAATTTGTTCTTTTGTACCGCTTCCACCGCTTCTTTGCCGTTATTTGCGATCTCCACCACAAGGTGTGCATTTCCAAGAAGTTCCATGGCCACCTGCTGGTTGATTTCATTGTCTTCCACCAGCAGAATCTTTGCTCTCTGGATTTTTTTAAGGGCTGTCGAATACTGAATATCAGATTCTTTTCTGGTGTGGCGTTTATCGGCCTTTCTGCCAAAAACACCCATGATCGTATCAACCAGGACCGAAGCATTGACCGGTTTAACCAAAAAACCGTCCAAGCTCGCCTTTTCAGCCTGATTCAGAATATCTTCGCGACCGTAAGCCGTCATCATGATGATCAACGGCATCTGTGACAGGCTTGTATTTGCCCGGATACGCCGGGAAACTTCGATGCCGTTCATACCAGGCATCCTCCAATCAATGATCACCAGCTCGTATGGATGTCCGGTATTATCGCCTCTGTCAAGCTCAAATAGGGCCTCTTCGCCGTTCCCGGTCACACAAGGTTCAAACCCCACAGATTCCAGTATCTCTTTTAAAATATTCTGTGCGGTGATACTGTCATCCACCACCAGTATCCTCATATTTTTCAGGTCTCCGATATCCCGATTCTTTTCCGTGCCATGCAGGCCGAAAACTGCGGTAAAACTAAAGGTGGTTCCCTTACCGGGTTCACTTTCCACCCAGATTTC
The DNA here is from genome assembly GCA_003353855.1 of Desulfobacteraceae bacterium. Lineage (GTDB taxonomy): Bacteria > Desulfobacterota > Desulfobacteria > Desulfobacterales > Desulfobacteraceae > NBML01. The sequence goes on along the minus strand of PIVS01000074.1, from coordinate 13,781 downwards.
GCCGCCCATCATCTCAATCAGGCTTTTGCAAATGGTCAATCCCAGTCCTGTACCGCCGTATTTACGGGTTGTGGAAATATCGGCCTGGGAAAACGGCAGAAACAATTTGGCTGTCTGATCTTTGCTCATGCCGATGCCGGTATCACGAACTGAAAAAAACAAGGTCACCAGGCCCTGATTTTTTTTAACCGGTTCTATATTTACGACAATCTCTCCTTTTTCGGTAAATTTCACCGCGTTATTCGTTAGATTCAGTAAAATCTGTCCAAGCCTCAACGAATCTCCAACAAGAGACAAAGGAACATCGGGTGAAACCCGAAACAAGATCTCCAGTCCCTTCTCATAGGCCTTGACAGGTACAACGCTGCTTAAATTGTCAAGTACCTCCTCCAGATCAAAATCAGTTGATTCAAGATCCAGCTTACCGGCTTCGATCTTTGAAAAGTCAAGGATATCGTTGATAATACCCAGAAGGCATTTGGCGGACCTGTCAATCTTATTTAAATAGTCATGTTGTTTGAGTGTCAGATCTGTTTTCAAGGCCAGGTAACTCATTCCGATGATGGCGTTCATGGGGGTGCGTATTTCATGGCTCATTTTAGCCATAAACTCACTTTTGGTCCGGGTAGCTGTTTTGGCATGTATTCTCGCAATATTGAGCTCATTTTTTTGGCGCCTCACAACACGAATCCGCGCAGCCAGTGCAATGGATAGCAGGACAGCTTCAAGTGTGGCTCCAATGGTCACCAAATTAATGGAGAAAAAATTGTTGGGTAACACACCCAATCCAATGAGGGCAACGGCTACTACCCCTCCTGCAAGAGTACACCAGGCTGCCAGAAAATACCGTGCCGGTATGTAGCCCTGGAACAGCCTGATCAATCCGCCCGAAATAATTATAAAAGGCCCGGTTAATCCCAGGATATGCATTAACAAATTAAAGGCTTTGTGATGCCCCAAAAACAGAATAAACAAAACCAGCAAGTCCAAGCCGATATAGATCCACAATATTTTATTCAGGATCGGGCAATTGTGTCGGGTGTCCAGAAAATATTGGGCAAAAGAAAAACCTAATGCATAGCCGATGGCCAGTGAGGGCAATATTCCAGATGACAATCCAGGAAGACCCATCATCACATTAAAACCGCTGCCAAGAAAAATATATGCGAGCATAAAGCTTATATAAAGGGTGTAAAGGGCATAAACTATGTCTTTAAGGAACAATGACAAGAATAAATTATAGGCTATCATCGAGATAAAAATGCCAAACACCATGCAGTAGAAAGAAATTTCCAGCCATGTTCTGTGTTGAAAACTGTCGCTGTCCGCCAGTATGACATTAAAATTGAAAGATGCGTATTTTGTTGAATTATATGGATCGATCCTGAGATAAAGATATCTTTTTTGTGATATGTTTTGTGGTATCTTAAAAACGGGATGTCTGTATTGCCATGTGCGATCCACAGAACGGACTAAAAAGCTGGAACGTATCCGCTTGTATGATTCCAGCGATCCGTTAATATCAGGCAAATAAAGATCAACAAGAGGAAAATTGGGTTTATCAACAGCAAGGACGAGTTCTTTTATACCTTTTCGGTTTTCGGGAATGTCGAGCATAAATCGCAGCCAGATCACATGACCACTCATACCGAAGTTAAAATCAATAGTATTATGAGGTTCAAAGGCTTTACTGTGGTCAGGAGAAATGATGTCCGATAGGGTCAATATACCCGAAGGATCACAAAGAACATCAGACCGCCTGCCAATATAGGCATATGTAAAATCCGATCCGATATCAATCGGTTCAGCAGCAAAACACGGGACCGGCAGGTATATGGCTGCAATGAGAAGAATACTCTTAAATAAACGATATGGTTTCCTCATGTTCAAGATATTCTGCCCTCCAGGTAGTTCGCACATCTGTTAAGGATTGTCAAATTGACATAGTCCTCTTCCGATATAATTTCCGACATGATCTCAAGAAGTTGTGAACAAATCCACTTCAATCTTAGCTTTTTCCATAAACTCGAAAAATGGAATACACGATATTGTTTTTATCCCGCCGCTGCCAAGAACAATGCCTATTTTGGGACGCGTCTTTGAATCTGTATCTTGAGTCTGGTTTTGAGCTGTTCTTTTTGTCATGAGATCCTCATTTGTTTTAATTAATATCCGATTGACTGGCGGGATTGGACCGATCTTGATTTGGATATTGCCACGGATATTCGTTACAATAAGGAAAAATTTTCAATAGCCTTAAGGATTTCCGCTTTTTTGGCGTTAACAGCGTGCTCGCCTGCCTTTAAAATTTCCGGAATTCTATGTACTTCGTTCATGCTAATATATCTGTCGTGAACAGTATTAATAAAAATTATCTCGTTATGATGCAGATCAACGGAAACTGTTATGTGATGACGTGTAAGCCAGTTGGTCCCATATTGAATACAACGGAAATAGTTGGTAAAGAATCCTCTGGATTCCGTTATTGAGCTTTCTTCATTAGACAGAGCAATGATAACATCCATCCCTTCCATCACAGCCTCCATAAGCGGCAGGGGTGCGCTATAACAGCCATCGATCAACCACCGGTCTTCAATTTGTATGGCTGGTAACATCGGAAACATTGCACAGGATGCATACACGGCGTCCCTAATTAGTCCGGATTTCAGTTGTACCGGTTCTCCGTTCAAAAAGTCTGTTGTGTGAATTATTACGGGTACCGAGAGTTCTTCTATCCTTTTATCGCCAAATAACTTGTAAAAGGTATCACGAACTCTATGGGGTTTAATTAACCCGCGAGTTTTATCAAAATAGCCGGAAAATATTCCGGCTATTGACAACAGAGTTCGATAATCAATCGGCCCAAACATTTCCTGTGTCCAATGCTCTGTTGCTTTTTCTCTCATTTGCCCGGCGCCGCCTGTCTGCCACATACTTACGCCAATACTTCCTCCACTGCAGCCGATCAGCAAATCAACATCAATTTCAGCTTCTTCCAGAAATTCAAAAAGAGGAATACACGATATAGCCTTTATTCCCCCGCTACCGACAACAACTCCAACCTTTGGTTTTTTTTTCTCCTGCATATCATCTACCTGTCGTTAGGTTAAAAAAAATTACTGCTATTTGGAAAAACTTTTTATTGCAGTATCTAAATCCGGATAGATTTTAATGATTCTTGTAAATCCGGATATTTTTAACACTTTGTAAACATTTACCTGAACCTTCGCCAATCTCAGGTCTCCACCCCTACGTCGCGTTTCCTTTATCGTTGATAAAAGGACTCTAAGACCAGCTGTGCTGATAAACCCGACCTTTGAAAAATTTGCAATCAAATTTTTCTGATCAACCATCGCCTCTTCGAAAAAAATACTCAGTTCAGGTCCGGATACAGAATCAATCTCGCCTTTAATTGAAACTACGAGCACGTTGTCACTTGGTTTTGCAACAAGTTCCATGAATTGGTTTTCCTCCATTCTATTAGTGTAAATATTTTGTAAGCAGAAGATAATTACCTGTTTTATCTTTACTTTCATAGTTAACTTCATCCATCATATTCTTAATTATGAATAATCCAAGTCCGCCAGGCTGGCGTTTTTCCCAATCAGATTCAACATCCGGCTCACTTGCGTTTTCAGGCTTAAAGGAGACTCCCTTGTCATGAATAGTTAATTTCGCATTTTCCTTATCTTTTTCAAATGTTATTGTTATCAACCCCGGATCGGCTTTCCGGTATCCGTGGGTGATTATATTCGTGCAGGCTTCATCTACCACCAACTTAAAATCAAAGGTTATATCTTCATCCAAACCCATCTGAAAGCAGGCCTGTTCTATAAAGCCTCTAAACGCGGATATATTTTCCAATGCGGTCAATCGTTTGATCTCATGCTTTTCATTTTCAACAGATTGCTTGTGCCGCAGGGCCAGCATGATTATACCATCGGCCTTATCTGCTGCAGATGCCTGTCCGTCGATTTTATTTTCAATATGTTTTAGTAAACTTAAAGCGGATGGATACGGCTTTTTCAGATGGGACATTAATGTTTTCCCGGACAAAGACACCTTATTTCTATTCAATGCGTCAACAACGCCTTGTGTGTAAGCGATTAGAGTATCATTTTTTTTCAATTCAACTTTATCAACAGTGATCGGTAGATCCTGATTGTGTCCGATCACGGGTGCCGTGGGTTCCAGAATTTTTTTCACTTCTCCATTTGCACTTAAGACCAGTGGCTGTTTGTGCCCTGCATTTACATAGTATAGAGTATTTTTTTTGGTCTCAAGGACACAAAAAAACACCATTGCATGCATCTTGGATCTATTATGTATGGTGGTAATATAGGTATTGATGCTTGAGACAATACCGATCAAAAGTTCTTCACTATTATCAATAAACTGCCTGGCTTTGCTGAATATCCTGATCAAACTTCTAAAAACAGCCATGGTTAATGCGGCTCCTACGCCTTTGTTACAAGTGTCTGCCACAACCAATCCCAACCTGCCGTTTTGTCCTAATTGAAATGCATCATAAAAAGCACCGGAAACTTTCAGGGCAGTCTGATAGTATGTAGCGATTTCCCATCCGCTTATTCTGGGTAATGATTCAGGGAAAAAACTGCTTTGGATTTGGTGTCCTATTTCCAGTTCAGACTCCATACTTTTGGTGTAAAGACGCTCTTTGTCCAGCAGTTGTTTTTTTTCAAAAACAGCCCCAATGCGTGCATTTAACAAGATTCTATTGAAAGGTTTGGGCAAATAATCCTCGGCCCCCATTTCAATGCACCTGATGATGCTTGACATTTCACCTATGGCGGAAATCACAATAACTGGAATTTCCCTGAGCCGGGGATCAATTTTTAATTTCCTAAGCAGCTGGTAGCCGTTTATCTTCGGCATGAGTATGTCCAGCAAAATCAGATCAAACACCTGCTCCTTCAGCAGTTCCAGTGCCTGTAGACCGTTTTTAGCCAACCAGACCCGATGGCCCTGATTTTCCAAGCCGCGCGAGAGCTTAAGACGATTCATCCGATTGTCGCCAACGACTATAATCCTGCCTTGAATTTCATTCATTTTCTTCTTAGTAGAATCCTTTGATTCTTTTATCGGTTTGTGCACCTGTTAGCTGGTTTCTATAAGCTGATATCATTGATTTACCCTGACAATTTGTTTCTATGCAATCTCTTTTATATATGTTCATTCTCAAAATCTTATCCCCCCTTGATCTCTTTTGCATAGACAACGCTGGCGGTAGTACTGATCTTTGGAAATTACGATGCGTTTCGTTAATCAACTATCTCATATAGATTGTGAAAAATCAAAAGGTATTCTGGATTAAGTTCAGGGATCCTGACATTCGCCAAATTCAAATGCAGTTTATGAAGCTTTAATTACCAACTTCAGCTTTGTACCAGGATATGAAATATTTTCCTTATTTACTATGTTGCAAAGCTCGTTCATCGCTTTGTTTTCTCTCTTGGTAAACATTGTATGAAAACAAATCTCCAATCTGCCATCATTGTGTTGCGGGATTATATCCGCTGGTTGTTGAAACACGTTTTTTATAAAGGATCTTCCTTCATCCATCGTTCTGGCAAAACATTGGGTTTGATCAATGGCTTTGATCATTTCGGTTTCCGCCCTGTAACAGGTCATTTTTATGGTGTCCGTCAACCGCTTTTTTTCGGTTTCAAGACGTACGATTTCGTCTTATTAAGGCTCAACAGGAAATCGCGTACTTCGTAGAAATCAAAAAAACGCTGCATTTGATTTACAATGGGATTTTAAGCTTGAAAATAAGGAGTGGACATGATCATTATCCAAGTTTTTTGTATTAGCCGCACAAGATTGGAAGCAATAAGATGCCCTGAATGTCACTCCAAATCTGTAAAAAAAAGAGGAACAATTCGACGGGATATTCCTACAATTCCAATAGGTTCTAAACCGTCCTTCTTCGTGCAATTATCAAGAAGAAAAAAAGATACTGTCATGACAGCCCTGGTCAGTGGCAGCTGTGTTGCAGATTTGAAAATACTTGAGGCTGATGAGGGTTTTTGTAAAAGGTTGTTTTAATCCCAACTTTTTTATTTTTTACCTTAGAGGGAATATTCCTTGCCCAATGGTATAATTATATATTATAACGAAAATCAGATTCCACCCTTGAAATAGTATTTGAAAGGATGAAAGAATACTTATGTTTCGATTCCTACGAAGAAAGAAGCACCCCCATAAGGTGGAGGTACATCCCGGCACCCTAACCGCCCGCTGGTTAACCGAAGATGCAAATTTACCGGTCACTTTAATAATGCTGAATAATCTTTCCGAAAACGCTAAACGACGTATTTATAGGCTTCTTTTACCACCGGAGCTGCTCGTATTTTTCAATATTGATCCTATAAGTTGGAAAGGACGCGGTGACTATCGGTTACAACTTATGGCGGATTCGCGTAAAGGTGAGGTTAATATTTTCATCAAAATAAATGCTGATCCCCGTGAAAAATACTTCTGTATCCAACTGATGGACAACAATCTGAACGGAATTGATCTTAACTTTTTAATTATCAGCGACCCGGACAGTTCTCGTTTTAATATCGATTCCGACCATCAGGGAGCTGACACGCATTTAGGGAAGGCCTTTCGCAATTACGAAGAGGAAGAAAATGCAAAAACTGCTGGTCTGGCACCGGGACAGGTACGCAAGGGCTTATCCTTTGCATCTAAGGTGCTACAACATGTAGAAATATTTATCGCCACATGCGGACACAGCGCATATCGACTTGAACCATTAACCTATGCAACAGCATGGGTGTTCGAGCGTTACGGGCTTGCTTACATCCGTGGCCATCAGCTTATGGATACCATTCACAAGGAATTTCAACCTGGTGGTCGATTAAATAATGCCTTAGACGGCAGCACTCCTTTTCGACAGCCACAGCAGTGGTCTTCAATTAGAGGTCGTTCTTGGGCAATCCATGATGGTATTTTAAACGTAATCGATAAGCAATGGGATCATTTAAGAATGATCAAGCGCGTTGGGCATTATTCTGGAGTAGCAACTTCACCCGGTGTTAAATATTAAAATCAAGGGGGGACCTTGAAAACAAAAAATCAAATCGCACGAGCCGCAGAATTGAATTCACTACCTGTTTTTCGTGAGCATGTCAAAAAAATATGCAAACGGTATCAGGATTTTAATGCTGAGCATTGCTACGACATACAATTGGCAGTCGATGAGGCTTGTACCAATATTATCACACACGGTTATGCCGACATAGACCCGGGTTCCATAATTTTGCGTATAGATCTTTTCGAAAATGAAATTGCTATCACTATAACTGATTTTGGCCATCCATTTGAACCCTATGAAACAGATATGCCGGATGTGGAAGTCAGATTAGAAGATATGCCCACTGGCGGTTTCGGTCTCTTTTTTATTTATCAGACCATGGATGAGATTGATTACGAAATTACAGAAAACGGCAATCATTTGAAATTTAAAAAATATTTGAAAACATAATAAAAAACATTTTTGAAATAATACTCAGAACTCGAAGGAGGCAGGTCATATGAAATTACAATCAAAAAAAATAGGGTCAGTAATCGTTGTTTCCATTGACGGTGATATTGATGCCCTGACATCAGACCAGGTGACTAAATATATATATGAACGTATCAAGCAGGAAGGAACAAAGCTTATCATTGATTTGAATCGGGTTAATTTTATGAGCAGTGCAGGATTGAGGATGATTATAGGAGTTGTAAAAAAATGCCGTAACAACACCGGGGATATGTGTATCGCGGCACCACAACCCGGTGTGGCAAAGGTGTTAAAGATGTCCGGATTTGAGAACATTATAAATTTTTTTGAAAGTAGCGATCTGGCTGCTAAAGAATTTAATGGTCTCTCATAAATAATGACAAGGAAATCTCCTATGCAACATCGACGCAAACGCTTATTCCCGTGAAATAAGATACTTAGCAGATAGAAGAGGTAAAAAAATCGTTCGATTCAGCATTTTCACAGGATAATCGAGGGCAACTTTGCTGCATGCCTGCTTTATTGCCTCAATGGCCAACCTGGGCATGGGTTAATGAAGATATCCCCTGTACTGCCCGGTTTTTTCTTATCGCCTGGGTGTTTTTTCTGGGCGGAGGACTTATGTATGCTCTCAATTTCAAAGGTATTTTTCCCTATACTTTCATTGGCAACAACGCAGCTTAACCAGGCCCAAACGAGACGTCAAACCCAGCTCAACAATCTTACCCATCAACTGGTACAAACTGAAGAACGTGAACGCAGACGCATTGCCGGAATACTTCATGATTCCAGTGGTCAAACACTTGCAGCCACAAAATGGGAAATGACGGATTTGCTCAGACATGATCCCTCTGAGTAACCCATACAATTTGAATGTTGACATAAGTATAGTAATGCAAAATGTATTGTGGAATTATTGGTTAAACCGAATATTTTAAGTAGGAGGTCTGAATTGAAGAAATTTTTATTGACATTATGCATATTAATCGGCCTTACAGGGGTTTCCTATGCACTTCCCTGGAAATGGAACGATGCCAAGTCTAATGCGTATACTTATCCAGTGAGAAATACATTTTACTGGCAGCAAGCTGATGCTGCCTTTCCTGCTAATAGCTATCTTGCTACCATTATCTCTGAAGGCAAACTTAAAGATTGGAGTATATGGGATAAAATTCACCTTGGTACTTGGAAGAAATTCGATTTAAAATGGCATGGGAAACACGGATCAGCAAATATCAAATGGTATAAGACAGGTCCTACCAACGATACCACACCTGTTCCAGAGGCCGGTACAATGCTTCTGCTTGGTTTTGGTCTTTTAGTTCTTGCAGGAGTCAGCAAAAGAAAATAATAATAGAATCATCTTAACGGCAGGGCCATTCATTTGGCTCTGCCTTGTATGACTGGTTCACCCAGGCACCCGGCAGAGGATACATTTCTATAGGCATGCTCCTTTGGTTTTCCCCTCACCCCCGTTTTTAGGGGTGCATCATCCTTTTTATTTTATACCCAGCTGACCTAATTCATAGTGCAGTTCTATCTCATTAAAAATCTTGCCCTTCCGCCATTTACCGTTAAATTCAAGGGTTGGCACCACCCAGTCATCCCCTCCGTTTACATCGATGATTTTCTGAATTGTCTTTTTTGATTGTTCCTCTATTTCGATATATTCAAATTCAATTTTGTTACTTTTTAAATAATCAACGGTTTTCGTACAATGTGGACACCACTTGGCAGCATATACTTTTAACATAAATCCCTCTTTTAAAAATTAGTTTGCTCCATCTATTCTAACCATCATTTTATTAATCAATCCTCCAAACACCACAAAAATAATAAACAACGGGTGTATGGTTAAAATACTGTTTGCCAAAAACATATAAATCATAACAAAAACCTAATCCGCAATTTATCCTTCAGATAGGAAAATCGAATGCGCTCCTGTTCCAGACGGATATTGGAACCAAGGTGATCCTGTTTAAGATCAAGGAATAAGGCATGTTCCTCCTTGGTAAGATGGGCAAGGTCATTGGTATAGCGTTTTGCCGGATCTTCGCTCCCCCACAGTTTTTCATGGGCGGTCAGGGTCTGCCGATCCATGAGCATGGAAGAGACCTTTGGAAAATGATCTCTAAGCCGGGAGAGAATAGCAAACCCGTGGGTATCAATATCCCCCCAGTAAACAATCTTTTTGTTTACAAGCCAGGGGATTTGCCTGAACATTTTCACCCCATACCCCAGACCAAAAATCACCATGGCCCGTTTCACCAGGGGAAATGCCAGGCCATTGATCTTGTTTTCCGTGACAAAGACAATCTCTGCGCCAGGGTCGTTTTGGGCCAGTTCCTTTAAAGGGAGGCTCATATCGGAAAATCCAATTTTTATTAGATCAGGGTCCAGCAGACGAAATCGGATCAGGGGAGGATCATATTTTAAACCGAATTTGCGTTCAAACCCGTGCCGGGAAAGACCTGTTATCCCGGCCCTGTATTCATCTGGCTGCAAAACAAAGGGTAAAAGGGTCATGAGAATAGCTTTTCTGGATTCAATAAACTTGGTGTCTACTTGAGCAATGTCCAGCTCCCGGATGAATTTTCCAGGTTGGGGATGGGTTTTCAACCACTGGCAAACCCGGATGAGTTCCGGCCAGTCAACTGCATGGGACAGGGCCTTTAAGGGATATTGGAAAAGAAACTCAGACAATTCCGGCAGGTCCCCACGGGTGCGGACAATCATTTCAAGAAAAAGGGCATCCTCCTTTTCTTTGCCGATGAAAAAAAGCCAGTCTTCAGGGGTGGGGAAAAAAATCTGCCTGGGCAGTTGCTGGGTCCCCAGGTTTCTGTGCACTAGAGTTTCCCAGATAATATCATACCCTTTTGGTCTGCACTCCCTGCTCTTTTCTCTTAAGCTATTTATCCACCTCCGGACAGCATCAAATTGTTCCAGCAGGCTCTTACCGCCCGGGGTGGAAAAACGGATCTCCAGGGGAAACATTTTTTCCTGTTCATACCCTGCTCTGGCGCTTAAAAATGCTCCAGAATTCCAAGGTGCACGAGCTTTTTTCCTGAGCTGCGCCTGATTTATCAATTGAGTTCCCCGTGATATGCCAGTTTTTCCTCCAGGTACTCTTCAATGGTCAGATTCCGGATCATGGAATTTTTCCCCTCTTGGTTGTGGATAAAATGGACCGATTGGACATAATCCTCAATGATATGAGTTTTTTGCATGGGCGTGACAATGAGTAACTGGAGGTCCAGCCTTTTAAAAAGTTCCAGGGCATAACGGGTGGATTCGTCGGACCCGCGGCCAAATGCCTCATCAATCATGACGAAACGAAAGGAGTTGGAGCGTTTTTCACCCCATTTCAAACCAAATTGATAGGCCAAGGCTGCTGCCAGGATGGTATATGCCAGCTTTTCCTTCTGCCCTCCGGATTTGCCACTGGTATCGGAAAAGAATTCCTTATCCCCGTCATCTTCCCGCCACCTTTCCGATGCCGAAAAAATCAGCCAGCTGCGTACATCCGTAACCTTATTGGTCCAGCGATGATCCAGGTCAGCCCTGCCCTCCCGTCCCTTGAACCGGTCAATAATGGCCTTGACCTGCATGAATTTATGTTCATTGTAATCTTCATCAGCCTTCCCGACCAGGGTTTCACCCATGCATGCTTTCAGATCCTGGCGAAATTGACGCACCTCGGTATCCCTGCTGTATTCAGCCAATAATTCGATATAGGTCCCATCATTGTAGTCAATGGCTGACAGGGAATGGTTGATGATTGTGATTTTATCCCGGATATCAGCCAATTCATTCTCCAGTTTGGAAAGAAACAGGGCCATATTCTGGATGGTTCCTTCATTGAGCATGGTTTTAAAACGGGCTTCGTGGCGGGGAAGATCTTCGTTGAGCAGGGTATCCAGCATAAGGCCGTATTCATCCATGGCATCCACATGGGCATCAATTTCACGGGTTTCCACGGGATAGGCATTTTTATATTCCTGCATGAGCCTGACAATGATCTGGGCTGAGCTATCTTTTTTCTCCCTCAATGTTCCCAAACAATCCTGCAGCCAACCACGCATCCGGGTCTGGCTGGCATCACAATTTTTAACCGTGAGATCTATTTTCCCAAGGGCTTGCCTTGTCAAGAGGACCAGGTCCGGGAAAAGTGCATCCCGGGTCTCCTCCGGGATCTCACTCCACAGGGCATGGGCTTGTTTCCGGTATTCCCCCCAGTTTTTCAAGGAGAGCTGAATTTTACCAATGCCGGCGCTGTTTTTATCCTTCAGCTCTTCTGCATCAAAAATTTTAGCCCGGGTGTTATCAAGGCTTGCATTCAGTGTTTTCAGGATATTCGAACTCTGCTCCAGGGCCTGTTTTTCATCGGTGAGCTGTTTGATTGTAAGAGCCAGGGATCTCCAGTTTATCTCGGCAAAGGACTGAACCCTCAGCAGATCTTCAAGACAGGCTTTAAGATTGCTTAATTTTTTTTGTTCCCTGCCTGCCTGTTCCAATTGGTTAATCAACTGATCCCATTTGCTTTGCAACCCATTGTAATCTTGGGCCAGGGCTTTGATTTTTTCCAGGTTTTGCCACCCCAGGACAAACCTTGTCCTGTCAAAGATTGAAAACCGATCGTCTTTTTCATGCCTATTCCCAAATGCTTTGCTCTGCCCCTGGCGGGTGACTGCAAAGGGCAGTCTTTGAAAATCTGCCATATCCTCACAACAGACAACATTGAAACGGCGGAAAAGCTCGGTTTCAAGCCAGTCATAAAAAGGTGTGGCAGGCTTGATTTCCAATTTACGGCACAGGGCTGCTTCATGGGTCTGGTGGAGGGATTCCTCTTTCAGGACTGCGGTTTTAAAATAGACAATTCTGCCGTCAAGATGATGGTCATCCACATAGGAGGCAACCTTTGGGTATAGTTCCTTGGGAACCAGAAGGCTTAAACCGAAATTATGGAGCAGCCTTTCTGCCGCTCCCTCCCATGCATTTTCACTTTCTTTGACCTGTAAAAGTTCTCCGCAAAAGGGAATTGAAGATTCTTCCACCTTTAAAAATTCAGACATTTTTTTCCGGAGGGTAATACTTTTTAAAGGTATGTTGTTCTTTCGTTTTTTTAAAGAATCAAGTTCCTCTTCAAGGCCAGAAATCCGAGGTTCCAGCTCTTTTAGCCCCACCTTGATTTCCACCTGGTGATTTTGCTGACTAGCCACAAGGCCCTCCGCTTTTGAAAGACGGGTTTGCGCCCCTGCACGGTTATCAAAAAAATTCGATTCCGTAACCGGTTTTGGCAGTTCAAGCTCCCGGCACTTGCTTAAGTATCGTTCTTCTTGTTCCTGAATACGCCTGCGGTCGATATTTAACCCCTCAATTTGCCTGGACAATACATCCAGACGGTTCCCGCCGTTTTCATAAACAGCCAGGACAAGTTCCTGTTCACGCAGTTTCAAACCCTTAAGATTTTTCCTGGTTTCCTCCATTGTTCCGGCCAGTTTTTCTTCTTTTCTTTTAAACCGGGCAATCCCCTCTTCCAGCAGATGAATTTTTTTTTCAGCAAAAAAGGCATGCAATACGGACCTGTACTTAATGTGCTGTTCAATATCGGCTGCCACGGCTCTGTATTTTCCACATTCAGCTATCAGCGGCTCAAGGAGCCCAACCTGGTCCCTTGCCCTGCGGACAGCCAAATGGGCCTTGTTCAAATCTTCAAACTGACGGCATAGGGTGTCTATTCGATCTCCCACGGACGAGGCTTCCAGCATATGATCCCTTACAAAATCCGTAAGATTACCCACAGATTTCATGGAAACCGTCTGGAAGAAAAGATGCAGGGCCTGGATATTTCCAATGCCCATCCGCCTCATGAAAGCTGCACTGTATTGTGCAAAAGAATCAAATAAAAATATGCTTTTTCTTTTTTTAAGTCTTTTCTTGAGCTTGCGAATATCTGAACCAAAACGACTGAAATCATCCTTGATGGACAAGGGGGCTTCCGATACGATATAAAATCTTTCCGGCGGCCGGCCCTTGTCGGGCATCCAAAGCACAAGGCCCAGGGTCACGGTCTTTTGATAGCCAGCATTGAAGAACCGGGCAATAAGTACTGAATAGCTGTTTTTATCCCTCAGGGCCACCGAACTTGCTTCCAGGGTTTCGGCATTTTTTTCACTTTTATAATAACCCAGAACATAGGAGCGAAGGTCCCGTTCCCGTGTATCCCCGCCGGCAGCCTTGTTGTATA
>PIVS01001056.1 GCA_003353855.1 Desulfobacteraceae bacterium | reverse complement strand
ACTATATAATCAAAAAAAGGAGCAAAAGAATGGACAAAGAACAATTTGAAAAAGCATACGGTAAGTTAGTTGCAAAAGCTTTTGAAGAGGATGATTTTAAGGCAAAGTTATTGGCAGACCCCAAAAAGATTTTTAAAGAAAATGGCATTGAAATACCAGAGAAAGTGAAGGTTAATATTTTAGAAAACAAAAACGATTTGGTAAATTTTGTATTGCCTATGGATATGAGCGAACTTGATGAAGATGATTTGCAGCTATTGACTGGTGGCGGGCTGTTAATGAATAGATTGGTAGCGATGGTTGCTTATTTTTAGATAGGAAGACGCTTTTTGTTAATAGAAGTACGAAATAGATTCCAAAAGCTGAAATATGTACCCGATCTAGATCGGGTCAGAATATTCTTGAAATAAAATATGGTATTAAAATGAGGTGATGGAAATGATCTTAATTTTGTTTAAAAAGATCGAGAATTATCAAATAATTGCTGATTTTGAGCATAGTTCAACGGTAATTCCACAAATCAATTTTTAAAATATATTCTGGAGGTAAGTCCTCAGCTCCAATAGTCAAAGGCTGGAATCTGGGTGTCAGAATCATCATAAATCAATTCAGAGTAAACCGGGGTAGGGGGATCATGGTTACGTATATCCCAAAGTCCCAGATGCCGCAAAATCATTTCTATGATTTCAATTTCTTCAATAAAACTAATGATTTTCATTGATCCCTGACATTTTTTGCAAATCAATGGATTTACTTCATACACTTTCTGAATTAATCGAGCCCAATTTTTCCGGAATTCTTTGGAAGACATTGTTCTCGGTATGATAGCTGGAATACCATCATCG
>PIVS01000528.1 GCA_003353855.1 Desulfobacteraceae bacterium | reverse complement strand
AGTACCTGCCTGATATATCGAAAAATCAGCCAGGCGGTAAGCAGGGCAAACAAAAAGTGAATATATTTAGCAGCAATGTCCTGTTTAAAATAAAGCGCAGACAGATAGAGCAGGTCCAGATTCATGGGAAAATAAGAAAACTGGATGGGGGGTATTTCGTAGATACCGCCATGGGCAAGATACATTTTGGGTATGGTCAAATGGTGGGTCAGGGCATCCCGGCTCACCGGGGGCACACCGGCCAGCACCAATACGCACAAGGCAACGGCGGCAATACCGGCCCATAGAATCAGGCCGTAACCATGGTATTGGGAACCTTTATTGAAAAGCATTTTATGGGAACCTAACCAACTTGTGGGGTATATTCTGTTCAATCGGCAAATGGCACAAAAAAAAGGGGAGCAAGCCCCCTCCCCTTTTTTAAAAAAAAACAATAGTCTATTAAGAAAAATTGGTTAGCTAATTTTGCATAGTCTTTACATATACACCTGCTCCAGCACCGCCTCTCCAATATCCAGTAGGAAAATCATCCGCAACCATGCCATTCTGGTAGTCTTGCGGGCAGCGCAGGCTTGCATCGGTAACTGTTATTTCTATAGAAGGATTGAGAGGAGTACCACCCTCAGCGGCAGTCCAAGTATTCTGATTGGACAAGTTGGCTCGAACGTAAATTTTACCACCATCATCAACTTGAAGGCTCTCCTTTGAAACAGTTTGATTAGAGGGAATGGAAAAATAATCGGCAATAGCTCCAGCAATGAGATTTGCATCTGATTCCGTAGCAGAACAAAAACTTTTGTCCCGATAGGCAATAAAGTTGGGAATAGCGATGGCTGCCAAAATACCGATGATGGCGATAACAATCATCAGCTCGATCAGTGTAAAACCTTTTTGATTCTTAAGTGTTTTTTTCATGTGTGTCTCCTGAAATTAAGTGTTTTTTATTAACTACAGTTTATCTTTAAACTGTATAACTTCAATAGCAACATGCGTACCAAAGTTTAAAAATAACAATTTTAAAGATGACAAGGCCCTGTATTGCAGAAGATTATTTTATTCCCTGGAATCTGATTCCCCCTAATAACCTGGGAATCCAATTAAAAATGACCATTTTTTGTTTTTACGTGACAAAATTTGTGAAATCAAAGTTTTGTTTAACAATATCCGGAATTGGAATTTTAATGTACACCTTTTTATAGCCGCTGTAGTTTCCAGACCATCCTTGGCAAATTCTATCAGAGAATTCCAACCAAAAGTATCAGGTGGATTTATCAATGCGGTAACGTATGGATCTTAAGCTAAGCTTTAAATAGTCTGCCGCCTTGCTTTTATTGCCGCCGGACAGCTCCATGGCTTTTTTCAGGTAGGCAGATTCTATTGTTGCAAGAACTTTATCCAGGTCAACTCCCTGCGCCACATCTTCAAGGTCAAAGCGCTGCCCCTTGACCCCTTCGATCCAGCGGCGTTTTTTGTGCATGGAAATGGTCAGGCTTTCAGGCAGGATGATATTGGTGGAAGAAAGAGCCACGCTTCGCTCTATGAGGTTTTCAAGTTCCCTGACATTGCCGGGAAAACTGTATCTGTTTAAAAAATCAATGGCATAGGAGGACAGTTTTACGATATCCTTTCCCTTTTTGTCTGAATATTTTTTTGCAAAATTGGCGGACAGAAGTTCTACATCCCCTTTCCTGTCCCTTAAGAGGGGGGGGGCTTTGATGGGGATGACATTGAGGCGGAAAAAAAGATCTTCCCTGAAATTGCCTTCAATGACTTCCTGCTCCAGCTTTTTATTTGTGGCGGATATGATCCTGACATCAACTTCGATTTCCGTGGTGCCCCCCACCGGTTTAAATGAAGTTTCCTGGACAGCTCTCAGCAGTTTTACCTGGAGCATGGTGGAGAATTCACCTATTTCATCCAAAAAAATAGTTCCGTGATTGGCAGCTTCAAACAACCCTTTTTTATCGTTGACCGCCCCGGTAAAAGAGCCTTTGACATGACCGAAAAACTCACTTTCCATTAGGGTGTCGGTTATTCCCCCGCAGTTTACCACCACAAAGGGTTAGTCCTTCCTGTCGGAATTTTCATGGATTGCCCTTGCAATCAACTCTTTTCCCGTACCGCTTTCCCCTGTAACCAGCACATTGGTCTTGGTAGAGGCAATCTGCTGGACCCGCTTGTAGATAGCCTGCATTCCAGGACTGTTTCCAATTATCCTATCAAAATGGAGATGATCCTTAAGCTCCAGGGATCGCCTTTCTTTGTCATGGTCAAGGGTTCTAAGTTCCAGGGCTTTTGCAATGGTGGTTTTAAGCTCAATATTGTCAAAGGTTTTTGCACAAAATCATAGGCCCCCTGGTTCATAGCATCCACGGCAATTTCCGTGGTGGAATAGGCGGATATCATGATCACAACCGTATCCGGGTCCTGTTTTTTAGCCTCTTTTAAAACATCAAGGCCGGTAATATCCCCCAGGCGGATATCAGACAATATAAGATCGTGGGAATTATTTTTAATCAATTTGACTGCCTGTTTCCCGTTCTTGGCAAGGGAGACCCGGTATCCTTCCTTGGACAAAAGCACATCCAGAAACTCCCGCATACTGGCTTCATCATCCACCACAAGAATACGATGCTGTTTATTCATATTGCAGATCCCCTGGCAATTGGAGTTTTGACAATTGGAGTTTTAACCCTCTTTTTGATAAACAACCCTCCCGTCAACCATGGTCAAAAACGCTTCCCCCTTCACCTGTCAGCCTGCACAGGGGGTATTTTTACATTTTGATACAAAGGCGGCAGGATCGATTTTATATTGGGACTCAGGATCAATGATGGTCAGGTCAGCGGGATTTCCCTCTTTTATATCATTATCTATCTTAAGCATTTTGGCAGGCTGTTTTGACATTTTGACCACAAGATCTTTCAGGGACAGGGGCAAAGAGGTTTCAAGTCCCACAATGCCAAATGCCGCCCTGTCAAACTCAACATCCTTTTCATCCACATCATGGGGGGCATGGTCCGAGGCAATCATATCAATTGTGCCGTCCACAAGGATTTCAATGATCGCTTTTCGGTCATTTTCAGACCGCAGGGGGGGGGATTCATCTTAAAGTTGGCATCATAGTCCAGGACCGATTCGTCATTTAAGGTAAAATAATGGGGGGCTGTTTCACAGCTCACATTTGCCCCCCGCTTTTTGGCCTGGCGAATGGCTTCAATAGACTCAGCCGTACTCATGTGACAATAATGAACCGCCGCGCCCGTGAGCTCATAAAGGGCAATATCTCTGACAACCATGACGCTTTCCGCGGCGTTGGGGATTCATTTTATTCCCCAGAACGTGGCAGGGGGGCCTTCGTTCATGGAACAGCCATTAATTTTATAGGTATATAATGTTGGGGTAACGGGCAGCAAGGGTTTCCAGTAACTTTAGTTGAAAGTACCACCGTTTCAAGGTTGTTTCAATATTTAAATAAGCAGACCTTTGA
>PIVS01000073.1 GCA_003353855.1 Desulfobacteraceae bacterium | reverse complement strand
AGGGTTGATGTCCTTTGCCCTGTTTTATTTTGCCAAAGTTGGGGGCAGCAGCAATCAACCGGTTGGGATTTTGGATTATTTCAGCATCTTTTTATACTTATTTGGTTCATGGATGAATACATACGCTGAATACACAAGATATATCTGGAAAAAACAGGAGGAAAACAAGGGACACCTATACACACAAGGGCTGTTTAATTATTCCATGCATATCAATTATTTTGGTGATATCCTTCTTTTTACAGGCTTCGCACTGATTACGCTTCGGTTTTCAATGCTGTTGGTTCCTTTATTCATGGCCCTGAATTTTATCTTTTTTATTATTCCGAGACTGGATAAATATCTGGCAGTTAAATATGGCGAGGAATTTGAAGCATACGCCAAAAGGGCTAAAAAGTTTATTCCGTGGATTTTCTAAAATGGGAACCGCTCTGCAATGTTTCGGTTTGCTATAAAAAAGAAAACTTGTGAGTACTTTAAAAAATCAAAAATTGGGGAAATTTTTTCTTTTTTTCTTTGACATTGACCAGATCCTCGGATAGAAAACTACCCACGGCAAAGTTACTCGATAATAATAGATTTTACAACTTATCGAGGCAAATAGACCTGATAATAAATGGTTAAGAATGATTGAAATAATATGGTTGTCTTCTAAAAAAATGGAAAACGCGATTGCAAATCGTATGCTTTCAAATCAATCAAGATTTACCTATCTATTTCTGACGTACTTCTTGTTTTCGCTATCTGGACCAGTGTATTTAGTCACACCGAAATTTAGAAGTGACGGAACCGAATATCAGGCACTCATGAGTCTAATCGTTTGGTTTATCGATATTTATATCACTTATTCTGGAATTAAAAAGTGCTATATGACAAACAGATCAATTGACGATTTTGAGTTTATTGAGAGATTTACTATCCTGAATATTCGTATCTTTTGCAAGTGTATCGTGATCGTTCTACCTATTTCTCTCATGATAACATGGTGGTTTAAATTGATGGGATTTTCATACAATTCCGCCACAATTGAATTCCAAGGCTTATTCGTAATATTAGCTCCATTTGCAATATACACATACTACTATTTTTTAAATAAATCATTTATGAGGTTAAAAGCTTTACTAAACAAAATGGCAAACCTTCTTGCATTGCTTTTTTTTGAAGACCCATTAAATCTTTTGACACCAAACGAATATTAATTCTTTCATCTTTTTTAAGGCTGTTTTTTGCTATTGCCTGATACCGATTAAGTTCCTTTTTAACATCGGGTATGGTTTCCCATTCTCCGCTTTCAACGGAGTCTAAAAGTGCTTTTTCTTCTTTTGAAAGTTTCATAATTATTTACCTCCTTCAAAATATTTTTTGGTCATTTTCCGGCTTGGAATAATGCTTTTTAAAAAAATAGTTTTTTCATCTTCCACCAGTTCAAGACGGTTGTCCACTGAATAGACGAAACTGGTGACCTCGTTGTTTTCTGTTTTTTGAACCAGGTTCCCGTTCTCGTCATATGAAAAGGTTGATTTTTCATTCATTTTCGTCAATTCATTATTGGCATTATAAGAATAATTCTTGTCATTTTTGAAAATCTCAGAAAAAGTGTGACCTGATTTTGCTTGATTCTGTTTAATTTCTTACTATCACATACACCTAATGAGTGCTGAATTTCTGGTAGAGTTCATCCAGCACTTTGCGGGTCATCTTGCCGATGGCTTCGTACTGCCACTCCGCAAGATTGGCCAAGGAGACCCGGGCCGACGGGTGAGAGTCATCGAATCCGTTTCCCGGCAACAATACAACACCACACTCTTTGGCAATGGTGAATAGGAAATCAATATCTTCATTGTTGTTCAGAATCCACTCTCCAAACTCCTTGTTGTAGAACTTTTCCCCCAAAAGCTGAAGATCAAGAAGGGTATAATATTCCACTGCATTGTTATCAGTTTCAGGAAGATAACCGATACTTTGCATCAGGCGATTGTACCGTTTGCGGATCAGCTTTTTGGTGGCATTTTTGTATTCATCATGGGTGTCAATAAGCGCGGACAATGCAAAAAGGGTCATCTGAAGCTGCTGGGGAAGGGAGACGCCCGCCGTATGGTTCAATGCTACGGCCCGGGAGTCGGCCACCAGGCGGTCGATGAATTTCAGCCCGGGAATATCCTTGGTCAGGGAACTGTACCGTTCATCCAGAATTGCCTTGTCCTGGTCAGGCAGATCCTTTAGTTTTTCATCAAAAATATTATTTTGGGCCAGGCCAATGACTCCCAGCCGCCATCCAGTGGCACCAAAGTATTTGGAGAAAGAGTAAACCACCAGGGTATTGGCCGGAACCATGGCCGCCAGAGAAAGGAAATCATCGGCAAATGTGCCATAGACATCATCGGTGATGATCATCAGGTCCGGCCGCTTGTTCTTAACCAGATCTGCCAGATCGTTCAGCACACTGGTGCTCATTTTAACCGAAGGCGGATTTGAGGGATTAACGAGATAAAGTACCTTGATGGCAGGATCCTCAAGCTGTTTGATGGAATCCTTGCTAAGCTGCCAGCCAAGCTCCTCTTCAACCTCAATGGTCATGACGTCCAGGTCATATTCGGGCAGGACAGGGATTTCCAGGTAAGGCGTAAAAATCGGGGTGATGATAGCGACCTTGTCTTTTGCATGCAGGATGCGGTTGGATTTCAGGGTTTGGAAGATGTAGGTCATGGCGGCGGTACCGCCTTCTGTGGCAAAAACGTCAAAATCGTTCAGGGCTATTTTCCCCCCGTACAACTCTTTGATCAGATACTCCCGGACGACCTTTTCCATGGATGTGAGCATCCGGGGCGGAACCGGATAATTACAGCCGAGATAGGCCTCGCAAAATTCAAATACGACCTCATCCAGGCCCAGGCCCAATTGATCCGTCATGTAAGAAAAGGAGGCACGCAAAAAACGGGTTCCCGGCAACTCCTTGTTCCTTACCAGAAACGCGTTGAAGCGGCCGCCGATACCTTCCTTAACAGTTGTACCGCCAAACCCGCCGTAGAGATAGCCATAGGCCCGTTCCGACTCTTCCATGGCAAATTCCCCCAGGCTGATAAAAGCCCGACGGGGATGGGTGGCCAGAAAGTTCGGGTTCCCCCGGCCGGCATTGAGCATCATATGGTTTTGTGAATCCTTTGCTACTTCGATTAGCTGGTCTTTCAATTCAAATGGACTTAATTTAGATCCCATGATTTTCCTCCAAGTTTATTTATTGCATCGCCGCAACGATGACTGGCCCCCAAAGGGTCAATAGAATGTTGGCAACCGCATAGGTCACAGTGAATGCGGCCACGGGAGTAGCGTTTTGAGTTATATCCAGAAGAGAGGAGAAGGCCGGATTCCCGCTTCTGCTGCCTGCCACCACGGCCATGGAGATGACAGGGTTCTTGATCTTCAGCACATAATAGCTGAAAAAAAAGGTAATGAGCTGCGGAATGAGGGTTGCGCCGACCCCAAGAAAAAACAGGGTGGTGCCATGCTCCATGATGGTTGTCAGGGCATCCTTTCCGGCATTCAAACCAACAACACCGACAAAAACAGCGAGACCGAATGTTTGCAGGAAATTGGCGGCTCCTGTATTTACTCCGCCAAATTTGGGATGTTTAGCCCTCATGAATCCAAACAGCAGACCGGAAACCAGGCAGCCCAGGCCGCTGCCAAGGGCGATATTCGTGGAACCGATCTTAAAGGAAATGAGACCAAGGAGGTATCCCAGGACCATACCCAAACCAAAGGTCATAAATTCGGTTGCCTGCAGGGACGGCGGTTTGTAACCGATTCGTTTTTCAATCTGGTCGAGATCCGTTTTTGACCCGGTTAAGGTTATTTCATCCCCGACATAAACGACTGAGCCGGGCAGCAGGGGCATTGCATTGCCCATCCTCGAAAGCCGGGTATAAAAAACACCTAAATGTTTGCCTTTGCTCTGTTCATGCAATTGATCCAGGGTAATCCCGTTAAATTTCTTATTGGAAACGAAAACAACTCTCGATTCTTCAACAACAGTGAAAAGATCGTCTTCATCTTCATGTTCATCTCCGATGGATTTTCCACAGTTTTGGAGGGCCATGGCAAGCCCTGTAACCATCACAAGATCTCCGACCTGAAAGCTTAGGGTCTCCTCCAGGGCCAGGTTTTCATCGCCCCGGATAACCGACTCCACACGCAGGGAACTGTCGAAGATATCTTCCAGGAAAATCCTGTTGTGACCCACCACTGCAGCTCCTTTGGCAACCCGATAAACACGGGACCCGACCCTTTTCAGGGGCAGGTATTCACCTTCACCCAATTCCCTTGCTCCGCCGCCGAGTTTCCGGGCCAGATCAGCCGCTGCCTTGCGTAAATCCCACTTGTAGAGAAGGGGAAAAAATCCGGTCACCATCAGGATGGGTCCCAGGGAACCGAAAATGTATGTGACGGAATAACCAACGGCAATATCTACCTTAAACGCCTTGGCGGCGGCCGGGTCAAGGCCAAGCATGTCAATGGCATTGCCGGCTGTCCCGATGATTGCAGACTGGGTCAGGCCACCGGCAGCCAGTCCCGCAGCCAGACCTGTGCCCAGGCCAAACTGCTTGGCTAAAAACAGGACGGTGAATAATCCTGTTACCGTCATTACAATTGCCGCGATGACCTGGGTAATCGTAGAGCGGTTGAGGGAATTGAAAAATTGCGGCCCCCCACTGTATCCGACGGCGTAGATGAAAAGGGCAAAGAAAATACTTTTAACCCCGCTATCAACCTCTATACCGATTTGCCCGATGACAACTGCGGCAATCAAGGTTCCGGCAATACCGCCGAGTTCAAATTTTCCAACCTTTAATTTACCGATCAGATACCCAAAAAAAAGTGCGAGAAACAGCGCCATAAATGGATTGGCCTGTAATAATTCCATTACTCCTCCCAAGTTATATGAAAACAATACTTCTATTGTAAGAAATTGTCGATATTACTCTTTTTGAAATGCTCCCTTGATACAAAAGATTTTGATGTTACCATTACCAGCAAGAAATCATAGCTGATAAAAAATGTCAACGCATTAATATCGTCCAAATCTTGAATTCTGGAAATTTGGTGTCACGGTTTCAGATTATAGATTTGTCACAGCGCCGCAGCACTTTTTAAATTTTTTATTACTGCCACAGGGGCATGGATCATTACGCCCCACCTTGACCCCTGACTGGGCAGTATGGGGTTGTGTTGGGCTGGTTTGTTGGGCTGCTGTCTGCTTTTTTACCCAGGCATCCGCCAGGCCGCGATATACAGGATCGGCTCATTGATCATCCTTGAAATATTCCGGTTCTTTTTAAACTGACAGGCGCCCTATCGCGCCTGCTTTCCCACTATCATAGAAACAGCGCCCTGTATACCATCTTCACCTTCAGGTGAGATAGGTGATCACGGCACTGAATCCCACGACCGCCACCAATAATATCCAGTTAATATCCGTTAAGGCCGCATAAAGGCCGGGGTCTTGAATAGTCGTAAAAACATTATATTCAACGCCATCTGCCCACGCCGGGTTCCGGGTTCGTCAATATATCCGGGAGCTCTTACTATCAGTGGTAATTTGGCCGATTCCTCGTAGGGCTCCTTGATGGACTGGCTCAACGTATCCTTCATAAAATCAATGGCGTAATCTGTCACTTCCTCTGTGATATAAGGCTTGCGGGAGGCTACTTCCTTGCCGTTGACAACCATGGGGCAGTTAAAATAGGCCCCTGTCAGGATACTGGCACGGGAAAGCGTGCAAAATTGCTTAGGGCGGCTTCTCCCATCCCCGGAACAGTGGACAGCATTGCCCCGGCCATTGCCGCTTTTCCCATCGTCTTAAGGGCATCTCTGCGGTTCATTGATGTGTCGAATAAATTGTTTTGATTCATTTTTTCCTCCATATTACGCAGTGTCATAGCCTAAATGCCGCTGCCAGATGGTGTAAAGAGTCGTTTTCCAGCCAGCTTCCTCCGTAGTAGCCTATATGGGATACGATTGCCAGAATCAGGACTGGCAGAACAGGGTAAAAACTCCTTGGCTTGAATGATCTCAAACTCATTGCTCACTCCTTTAATTTGTCTTGCCGCCATCCATTGGGTAGCCTCAAGGTTGTATGAATTTACATAACATCTTATTTTTTTAAAGCCTTTCTGGCAATGCTCTGAGACCTCAAAAAAGTGAACATATGCCTCATAAAATTGGGGATATCGGGACACAGGGCTAAATCGAAGTTGTCATACCCAAGCCTGAACAGGAATCAGCCGGATTTCCAGTCACGTACCATGGGGATCCGTATGCTTCTGATCATATCGGAACCCCTGTTGGAATTTCATTTGAACAATTAAAAGTTCCATAAAAATTAAGCTTTATATTATTTTTGAAAATAAGGCCTGAGAGCAAATTTTTGACGCCTCTGAGCATTGCTCAAAAACTGATCCCAGAATAAAGTTTAGATCAAAGGTCAGCCTTTTTGCCAAGGCGCGAATGATGAATAAAGGCTAAAATTATTAATTTTTTGGAAAAGGGTAAATGAAAAAAGCAATTTTTTCCCACTGGCACTATTCGCTGCTGCCATTTTTTCAATCCAGGCCATTGCAGCTGAGTTGAAGCTATCGGACACGATTACGCTTGATATGGATGGCGGCTATCAGGTAGAAGGGGTGAACAACTCAAATGAAAACCTCAACTCAGACGATGTAAATTCCTGAACACTCGCCAATACCAAGATGGCATTACAGTGACAACAATATTAATTGTGTGGGATTTATCAAAGGAAATAAAAACTACCAGAAAGCCTTTATTCTCAACGGCGATGCGTCAGAATGGCTTGGCGCCGGCCATGACATGCAGAATCGGTTTGCAGGAGGTCTTGGTAACTTAAATGCCGGTACCGGAAATTCCTATGTAGCGAATCTGGACGGATTTAATATGTTTTACCTGGGCGCAAATTACAAAGCACCTTACGATATTAATCTCAGTATTCTTGCTGCCATGTCCACAGCATACGATACACCCGATGGCGTTTTAGACGATCACGGTATTGAATATAATGCCAGGTTATCCTGGCGCAACGTCCTTATATTACAGCCCTTTCTGGGAGACAGATAGGACAGACATAATCACTGAAACAAAAAAAATATGCTGTATCGGAGGTGGATGATTGTTGGAGTGGACAATGATCCGGCAGGGTATAATTGCTACTCATCCATTGGGATTCATTCGGGGGAGGCTTTTTTGCTGCATGCCATTGTTAATGGCGACACCATTGAAAACAGGGGTACACTCAAGGGGAAGTAAAAGAGGAATGTAGGAAAAAAAACTGCCCAGGAATAGGATGCCCCTGGGCAGCTTGTCTGTATTTTTTTTTTATTCGGGATTACATCTTTAATACGTTTTTGGCTGCCTTAAGGTAGTTGATGTTCTCAAGGGTATCAATTTCCAGAGCCTTGATAGCCTTTTTCATGCCCTGGTAGTCTTCACTTTCCACACAGGCTGTTTCCATAAGGGCACCATTAAAAAGAACTTTACCATATTCGCATATCATTCCATCCACAGAAAATCCATATCTCTCCTTTTGTACATCGACAGCCGCAATATCCTTGTGGCCGTCAACGATGGCGATAAACTCTTCCAGGGTATAGTTTTCCTGGTCAAGCTCAATGGTGACAAGGAGGTTTTTAAAAATCTGGGCGATCTGCTCCTTGTTGACAGGAAATTGAAATTTCCCCCTGGGCTGGAACACTTCATATCCATCTTCGGTTTCACTTACCTTGGTTTTAATGTCAAGAAGTCCTTCACGAACCTTTACATTGGCTTCGTTGGTCAGCCTTGAAACAATATAGGTCTCGCTGCTGGTGCGGATTTTAAACAGCTGGGCTTTCGCTTTCCACATTGATGTGGTTACAATGTCCAGAATGTTCTGTCCAAAAACTCTGAACTCTGCTCTGGGTACTATTTTTTCTGCGTCTGCTGCTGAAGTGGCTGCGTTTTGCTCAAATACATCTACCATGATTGTTAACTCCGTTCTTTAATTAATAGGTTAATTTCGTTAAGCTCTGAATTTTCAGTGTGGGCTATGGTTTTTTCAATTACCAGAGGGGGGAAAGCTGTTTCTGCCGGCTTGAACACCTCTTGTTGAAATACATTTTGCAGGAAAAAAAGAGAGACAAAGCTCACCACAGCGGCAATCACAGGGGTGGTTACCCAACCGCTGGCGATTCCTCCCACCATTTTCCATTTGATGCTCCAAAAACCTTTTTTTAACAGCCCTATGCCAATGACAGCTCCCACAACAGCCTGGGAACTGGATACCGGGACCAGGGGAATGGAGGGCAGCCCCATATTTATTAAAAAAGATTCCAGGGTCTGGGAAGAGAAGAGGAAGAGCACGATTGCGTGTGCCCAGACCACAACGCTGGCTGCCACAGGTGTCAACTCCACAATTCCGGTTCCCACGGTCATCATCACCCGTTTGGAATAGGTAAAAACCCCCACGGCAATGGCAATGCCGCCGATCAAAAAGAGCTGCTGGGCTGGAGAGAAGGAGAAGGGTCCCATGGAAAAATTTTCAAAGGGTGATACAGGGAGAAATACCCCCATGACATTGGCAATATTATTGGCCCCCAGGGCATAGGAGCCGAATATTCCGGCGATCAAAAGAGACCACCGGGTATACAGATCAAGCCTAAACAGGTGAATCTTGCATTTTTTGATAAAAAGGGCTGACAACTGGTACAAGATTACGGCAATGACGGCTGACAGTATAGGGCAGATCAGCCAGGTCATGACAATCTTGGTCAGGGAGGCATTATCAATGGAGGAGCCTGTAAACAGGTTCCACCCGACAATGGCCCCCACAATGGCCTGGGAGGTGGAGACCGGAAACCGAGCCTTGGTCATTAGGTATACGCTCAAAGCAGCTGAAAATGCCACGATAAAAGCACCGGCAACTGCGTTGACAGCCCCAAGTTTGCCCAGGGTATGGGAGGCGCCGGCACCGCTGATCACAGCCCCGAGAATCACGAATATGCTGCAGCAGATTGCTGCCGTTTTAAACCGGATCATCCGCGATGCCACGGCCGTGCCAAATACATTTGAGGCATCATTGGCGTGTACATAATATGTGTTGCCGAGCCCCTTCACCCGGTGCAGTCCCACTAATGAAGGATCAAAATTCTTCCCATGGAGCAGGGTTGTGATCTTAATAATTTCCCTAACCCAATATCTTTAACTGAGATCCATGCCACATTACTATTCAGGAATATTATTATGGGAATCGGATTATGTCCAACAAGAGATACTTATCGGCACCATAGCGGTTATTTATCGAAATAATATTTAGGACCGCATAAGGGATTATATCCACCGGGTCGGGAAGAGGTGGCTTGTGTTTTTCCATGTAAAAAGCAGGGCAATAAAAAATGGTTATACTGCTGATAGCAAATTAGAATTGGACTTAATGGGAGAGCTTCCCGTATATGAATACAGCTTTCCAGGGGTAGGGATTTGGAACAGATAGTTAAGAGAAAGGCCTTACAAGATGCGCATATATCCAGCCATGATGTTGTCGAAAATTTGACTTTAGTGATGGGGCATAGTATTAATACCCAATAAATTCAACAAGATAAGCACTTTTTAGGGAGATAGATGAGAAAATTTTATCAAGAAACCAAGGTGGCCGTCGATCCGGGTCCAAAAAATTTGAAGGATCAAGTAAAAGCCCCGGGAGATCATATGGAAAAAGCAAGTATAGCCAATGAAAAAGACCTTTTTGATATGAAAAATTACCGGATGGACCGCCTGCCCATCCGGGAAAAATCAAAAATTGAGACATGGCTTGAGTTTGCAGGGTTTCCCCTGGCCCTTGGGTTGTTTATCTTGATTCTGTTTTTTCTGAATATCCCTTTTCTGGAAAATATTGATCCCTCACGTCTTGGGAAAACTGCCAAAGCCCATTTTGACACCATTGGCGCCCTTAGTTTTTCAAGGGCAAATATTGCCATGTTGGCCATATTTGTTGCAGCAGTGGTGCTCTGAATGACCGAAGCCATACCCAATTATCTGACCTCTTTGATACTGATCATCACCATGGTGCTCACCGGGGTTCTGCCTGAGAAACTGGCCTATGCCCAGCTTGGCCATAAGATCATGTGGCTGAATATATTGTCCTTTATCCTGGCGTCCATGCTGGTTAAAACCGGTGCGGCAAAACGTTTTGCCCTCTGGTTTATTCTCCGGTACGGCAAGAATGCTACCTCCATTTTCATGAGTTTTATCATCATCAACGTTATTTTGTCGGCTTTTATTTCGGCCACCACGGCAAAAGCAGCCATTTTGATGCCGATTTTCATGGTGGTGGCAGCGGTATACGGAGCCACCGGCGGGAAAAACAGAAACAATTTCGGCAAGAATATTGTACTGCAGAACCTTTTGTGCATAAATTTGTCCGCCGGATGCTATGTAACCGGTTCCGGTGCCAATCTGCTTGCTGCCTCCATCATTGCCGGGGCGGTCGGGATGGACATCTTTTTCCAGGACTGGCTTGTGGTGGCATTCCCCGTATCTTTTACCATGCTGTTTGTGGGCTGGTTCCTGGGAACCCGGATCTTTTTTCCCCTAAGCCCTGAAGAACGTCTTCCCCAGGTTGCGGGCGGGTTGGAAACCCTTAAAAAAGAGCTGGCCAAGATGGGCCCTGTCTCATGGATGGAGATAAAATCCGTTATTATCTTTGTCACCATCCTGACCATGTGGGCAACGGATAAATACCACGGGATCAGTCCGACTGCTGTGGCCTTTGTGGGTGCTGTGGTGGCACTATATCCCAGGATCGGCGTTGTCCGGTGGAACGATGTGGACATCCCCTGGCATCTTCTCATGTTCTCGGCAGGGGCCTACACCCTTGGGGCCGGTCTCAAGATCACGGATCTTCCCGCCCTTGCCGTTAATGCCGGTGTCTCTGCCCTGGGCCTTTCCCAGGATACCCCCTTTTGGATCTTCTATGTCATGCTCACCGGCGGCATGCTGTTTTCCGCTCTTGTGTTCCAGTCAAAGACCATGAGGACCATGATTTTTGTGCCCATTGCCATTGGGATTGCCAATACCTTTGGCTTTTCCGTCATGTCCCTGGCCATTCCCGTGGCAATGCTCATTGAGCATGTTTATGTCCTGCCCTTTAACAGCAAGCCTGCCCTTTTATTGTACGCCACAGACCAGTACAGCCTGACCGATACCTTTAAGTTTGGCTTTACCATGCTGGTCATCGCCTGGATTGTGGTCATCCTGATGGGAGAAACCTATTACAGATTTCTTGGATATACGCCCAACGGCGTTTTCGGGATTTTCTAAAATATACCTTAACAAGAAAAATAAAAATTATAAAGAATAACAGGAGAAGAATATGATCCATGCATTAAACCAATATCTGATTGAATCCAAAACAGATATCAATTACAAAAGTATTGACTATCTCGTTATGGGAAATGAAGCCGCCGACTTGGACTCCATGGCATCCGCCATTGCCTATGCCTATCTTATGGCAGCCAGGGAAAACGATAAAATCATTGTACCGGTCATGCCCATTCTAAGGGCTGATTTTAAGCTCAGGACCGAAGCGGTCTATGTCTTTGACCAGGCCGGCATCGATTTGAATAACCTTGTCTTCCTGGATGATATGAAGGTTGAAGAGGTTGTGAAACAGGTGACAGGGCTGGTACTGGTGGATCACAATAAATTGTCGGGTTCATGGGATCAATATGGAGACAAGGTTGCCATTATTCTGGATCATCACAGGGATGAGAACCTCTACCCCCATGCCGGTAAAAAGGTGATAGAGCCGGTGGGGTCCACGACCACCCTGGTTGGAGAGGAATTGATCAATCTTCATCCGGACTTTATTGATGCGCATTTGGCCCTGCTGCTCTGCGGGACCATCCTTCTGGACACGGTGAATCTTGATCCCGCAGCCGGACGGGTGACGCCCAAGGATGAAGAAATTGCAGGTGTTCTCATGAAGTCCTGCCCCCTGGAACAGGAGGTTTATTTTAATAAGGTTCAGGAGGCCAAATTCAACACAGCCGATCTGGGCACCTTTGACCTGCTGCGCAAGGATTATAAGGAATTTAAATTTGATAGAACCACCTGCGGCATCGCCTCTGCCCTGCTGCCAATGATCCAGTGGGGGAAAAAGGATACCGAGCTCAGCCTCGGGTTTGAATCCTATGTTCAAAGAAGGAGCCTTGACCTGCTTCTTTCCATGAATGCCTATACAGATCCCGGATTTAACAGGGACCTTGCTGTCTATTGCAAGGACGCTGGCCTCCACGACAAACTTATCGGGTTTTTACAGGAAAAAGGACTTGAACTGACACCTGTCAGCCTAAAGGATCAAAAACCCTGCCTTGAAGGGAAAATATCTTTTTACAGACAGGGCAACCTGGGCATATCCAGGAAAAAACTTTCCCCTATGCTGGATGATTTTTTTACCTCCTAGGATTTTCGGTTTTGCCAATAACCTTGGGATCAACCGCTATACCTATACCCGGAAAAAATTTTACAACGACACCCAGGTTTATGTGAGGCTCAAGACGCCTGAGGTGCTTCTCCAGAACATGGTAGGGGGCAAGGATTCCCCCCTGGAAAAGCTAAAAAAAGCCATAGAAGCCCTCCTTGTAAATGGGGATGACAAATCCTTTGAAAATTATGAGTACCACCTCAAGATGTTCTGCTGCATCTTTAAGAGTGCCATCCGGGAGCATATCAGTTTTATTTCCCAAAAGGAGCACTGGGATGTTAAGGACCTCCTGGAAAAATATCTCATGGGCCTGGAAACCATAACCAGTGGGTTCAGAAACTTAAGATCTCTGCTTAACTTCCCCTCCAGAAATAAGAATATTTTTTCAATCTTTCTCTTTGGAGACGAGTACCTGAGTCTTCTTATCGAGTCCTACTCCTATGAGCTGCTCCAGGTAATCAAGCCCCTTGAATTTCCAGAAAAAGATGAACTGACCCCAAGGCTTTTCAAACTTATCCGCAAAGAACTCAGCTACCGCAAGGAGAGTTTCACCTTTCTCAAGACAGACAAGATTCCCGATACCATAGTAAAGTTAAGGGCCAGGGATCATATCACCGAGATCGAAAACGACTGGGTCGGAGAAAAGATTATTCTCTATCGAAAACAGGTCAAACTCTTCAACCACCGGTTTCGCTCGGTTTACCACGATTATCCCTCGGACTGCATAGTTGATATCATGCGCCTCAATATCAGCCGTTTCCTCTCCAAGATGGACAATCCTGAGAAACCCATCTACGTGGGTGACCAGACAAACTGCCAAATGATATACGGAAACAGGGTCTACCATATAAACATGATTATGAAGTATTCTGAAAGCAGGCAAGTGAGGTACAAGCGCTTTCGCCTGGTCCTGTGCCAGAACGGAATAAAACGTATCGAAGAGGTTGCAATTGAAACAGAATAGCCCGTTGACAGCAGTTTAAATCCCGGTATATCTAATTTTTTACCAGATTCCGTATCCATTTCCGGGATAAAAACCAGGGGAACCGGTATGGGGCTCGCCGTTGTCCACGGCATTGTGAAAACCCATGGGGGGGGATATCCGGGTGTCCAGTGAAACCGACAGCACAGAAGCTCTGAAGCGATTCCGCCAGGCACCCCAGACCTACGATCTAATTATTACCGATATGACCATGCCTGTGATGTCAGGAGATGAGATGGCCAGCGAAATGATGGCCATTCAAAGGGATATACCCATTATTCTCTGCACAGGATTTCATCAGGATATTTCCGAAGAAACAGCCCTGGAAAAGGGGTTTAAAGCCTATTTGATGAAACCTCTGGGACTGAATGATCTGACCCTGACCGTACGACAGGTTCTGGACGCAGCTGGCGACGACCCTGTTTAGGGTTACGAACTACAGGAAAGCATGGAACACCCAGGCTTGTGACGCGCCCACTCTGGGCGTTTCTCAGCAAATTTTTCCTGCCCTGGCTGTTCATCATAGGGACGGCGAAGCAGTTCTAATAATTGGGTAACCCGTGAAAAGTCTCCCTTTTCAGCCTTGTCAATGGCAGTTTGGGCCAAATAGTTTCTCAGCACATATTTGGGGTTGATCCGGTCCATGGCCCCTTGCCTTACCTGGTGACTAATGCCATCCATATCCACCCGTTTTTTATATACTTTAAACCAGGTATTGGCCCGGGCTATATATTCCGGTCCTATCTGGTCCGGCTGATACAGGGCCTGGGTCAGGACGGGGGGAAGCTCCTGGTTTGAATTTCCATTGGACTGGAATTTGGAAAGCCCTCGGAAAAAAAGGGTATAGTCGGTTTCAAGGGTTTGGAGAAGAACCAGAAGGTCGTTGATCATGGGTTTATCTGCGTTTGGATCAAAAAGGGCAAGCCCCAGTTTTTTGGCCATCATGGCCTGCCATCCATTGGTATAGGCTGCTATGGTGTCATCCAGGGCAGCCTGGAGAGATTCGGAATTCCCGGTTACAGGGAGAATTGCATTGGCCAGCTGACCCAGGTTCCACAGGGCGATCTGGGACTGGTTTTTAAATGAGTACCGCCTGCCAGCAGCGTCTGTGGTGTTGGGGGTCCAGTCGGGGGTATAATCCTCCAGCCAGCCATAGGGCCCATAGTCAATGGTCAGGCCCAGGATGGACATGTTATCCGTATTCATCACCCCGTGGACAAAGCCCACCCGCATCCAGTGGATAATCATCTCCATGGTTCGCTCACATATTTCCCTGAA
>PIVS01000527.1 GCA_003353855.1 Desulfobacteraceae bacterium | reverse complement strand
TCCACGGCCAGGGCCGCATCAAAGTCAAGGTAGGGCAAAAGATCCACCTTATTCAAGATAGCAACATCTGCCACCTGGAATATGAGGGGATATTTCAGGGGTTTATCTTCCCCTTCGGTGACGCTTAAAACCACTGTTCTCGCATCTTCGCCTATATCAAATTCCGCCGGGCATACCAGGTTGCCGATGTTTTCCACGATGAGCAGATCCAGGTCATCACACCCCAGCTGCCGGGCAGAACCATATATGAGATGGGCTGCCAGATGACAGTCTCCCCCGAACTGATCCGTGTTGATCTGGGTTACCTTGGCACTGGTGACCGAAAGCCTGTCTGCATCATTGGTGGTGCAGATATCCCCCACAATAACCCCCACCCTGATCTCCGGCATCAAATGGGCCAGGGTCTTACACAAGGTTTCAGTCTTGCCTGAACCCGGGGATGACATCATGTTCAGGACAAAGAGGTTTTTTTCCTTAAAAAATGCTCTATTCTGATCTGCCTCTGTTGCATTTTGCTCAAGTACCCGTTTTTGAATATTTATTTCCACGGCTCTTTCCTTATTTTAATTATGCCCATGTCAATTGGCTAATATTTGATTCTGGTCTGTATCCTGACCTTTCAGAGAGGATCTAAGCATCTGCCAATTCCATGGAAATGATCTCTATTTGCCTTCCGGAAATCATCTCCACCTCCCCCTCCTCGCAATCAGGACATTTAAACATAGGGTTGTCCACCTCCCATTCAAGATGGCAGACCTTACAATGAATTTTCACCGGTACCGACTCAATCATAAGTTTGACATTCTCCAGGGGCGTATCCTTGGTAATAATTTCAAAACAAAAGGTCAGGCTATGCTCCACAACCGATGCCAGCTTACCGATTCTCAAATTAAGAATTTCCACTTTAGGGTCGCTCATATCTTCCGGGATTGAATCCATTGCAATCTTAACCAATTGTTCGGCAATGCCCATTTCATGCATAACGCTTACTTCTCCCTCTTTGAAAAAAACTCTTTCTTAAATTCCAGGAATTGATCCTCTTTAATGGCATGGCGCATTTTAGCCATAAGGTCAAGGTAATAATAGAGATTGTGGATTGTATTCAACCGGTAGGCCAGAAGCTCCCTTGACTTATAAAGATGCCGAAGATAGGCCCTTGAATAATTTTGGCAGGTGTAGCATTGGCAGGTGTCATCAATGGGGGCTTTGTCCTTGATAAATTTTGCATTATAAATATTAATGGTTCCCCTTGATGTAAATAACTGACCGTTTCTGGCATTACGGGAGGGCATAACGCAGTCAAACATATCACAGCCCATATCCACAAGCTCCACCAGGTTTTCAGGGGTGCCCACCCCCATGATATACCTGGGTTTTTCCCTTGGCAAAAGAGGCAGGGTATGGTCTGCCATCTCATACATCACTTGGGTGGGTTCCCCCACGGAAAGCCCGCCAATGGCAAATCCGGGAAAATCAATCTGGGTAAGCTGCTGGGCTGATAAGGATCTTAGGTGAGGAAACATCCCCCCCTGGACAATACCAAACAGATTATTTTTCCCCCCTTTTTCCTGCCAGAAATCATACCCTCTTTTGGCCCAGTTGGTGGTTTTAACCAAGGCCTCCATGGTCTGTTTTTCAGTGGCCGGATGCCCCATGCACCAGTCCAGGGACATCATAATATCCGACCCGAAAGTCATCTGGATTTCCACTGCTTTTTCCGGAGAGAAAAAATGGCGGGACCCGTCAATGTGGGACTGGAAATTTACACCCTCATCACTGAATTTAGCCAGCCTGGCCAGGGAAAAAAATTGAAACCCCCCGGAATCGGTCAACATGGGTTTGTCCCATCGGGTAAATTCATGGAGGCCGTCCATATGCTCAATCACCTTAGGGCCAGGCCTTAAATAAAGATGATAGGTGTTGCCCAGGATAATCTGGGCACCGCAATGGTCAAGATCCTCTTTGGAGATACCCTTGACAGTTCCCTGGGTACCCACGGGCATGAAAATGGGAGTGTCTATGGACCCATGGTCTGTTTTCAATTGTCCCAGGCGGGCCCGGGAGGTTTTTGAACCCGAAATTTCCTTTGATTCTTTTAATAATTTAAACTCTAACATAATATTTGTATCCTACTCTCCATATTTAACTCTCCTAGGTATTACTCTTCTTGATCTTACTGGCCCTGGTCCTATTCAATAAACATGGCATCGCCAAAACTGAAAAATCGATAATCCGCATGAATGGCGGTTTCATAGGCCTGGATCATTTTTTCTCTTTTGTAAAAGGCCGATACCAACATGAGCAGTGTGGACTTTGGCAGATGAAAATTGGTCACCATGGCATCCACGCATTTAAAGGTATATCCCGGATAGATAAACAAATCGCAACTGCCAACACCGGGGCTCAGACATCCCCTGTCATCTGACAGGTATTCCAAGGTCCTCACCGAGGTGGTCCCCACGGCAACCACCCGCCTGCCCTCTTTTTTGGCTCGGTTGATTTTTTGGGCCGCCGCAGGAGAGACGCAATAAAATTCAGAATGGATCTGGTGATCCCGGATATCTTCCACCCGGACCGGGACAAAGGTGCCATAGCCCACATGGAGGGTGATATTTGCAAACTCAACCCCTTTTTTTTCAAGATCCGAAATCAGGGAGTTGGTAAAATGAAGCCCGGCCGTGGGTGCAGCCACTGCCCCTTCGGTTTTGGCATAGACAGTCTGATAGGTTTCCCTGTCAGTTTGGGTCAGTGCATCATCATCACTCCTTTTTATATAGGGCGGCAAAGGAATTTTACCGGAACGTTTTAAGGCCTCAATAAATTGTACCCCCCCGAAGAACCGGACTTCAGAGATATATTGTTTAACCTCCATAACCTCGGCTTTTATTCCCCCATCCAAATGGAGGACAGCTCCGGATTTTGGATTTTTGGAGGCTCTAATCAGGCAATCACATTGGAAAAACCCTTTTTCCTCAAGATTTTTCACACCATTGGCATAATCAATGATCAGAACTTCCACCCGGCCGCCGGTCTCTTTTTTTCCAAAAAGCCTTGCCGGAATCACCCGGGTATTATTCACCACCAGCAAATCACCGGGTTTGAGCAATTTTGCAAGATCAAAAAAATGATGGTGGCTCAATTCATCCCTTTTACGGTCTATGTACAATAATTTTGAACAGCTCCTGCCTTGGCAGGGAACCTGGGCGATCTGCTCTTCCGGCAGATCATAGTCATAATCGGACAAATTATACATCAGCTTGCCCCCCCAGGTAAACCAGCCCCAGACCCGCCAGCATTAAAAAAAAACCAAACCGTCTGAGTATGGTGTCATCCAGGCCGAGAATCACTTGAACCGTTGCCTTCATTTTACCAGGGAAAGCAAAATAGGGCAGCCCTTCAACAATCATGACCATACCAATGACACAAAGAAAAAATTTCATCCAATATTATCCCCTGTTATTTCCTGCGGTTATAAAATCAATAAACGGGCATTTTAT
>PIVS01001055.1 GCA_003353855.1 Desulfobacteraceae bacterium | reverse complement strand
AGCTTTACGGTCGGTGACTTAGATAATCATTATAGCAATGCTGTTATCGGTTTTTTCGGCAGATACGATAACCAGATCAATAGTTTAGGTTTGATGGTAGCAAAGCCTTTGAGGTTTGAGTTCCAGGGGCTTGAATTTGACAATGAGGTCACCCTGGGAAGCGCAGAGCAGGGTTTTTTGGCTGATAGCGTGGGAATAAATGGGACATCTGAAACCCAGAGTATGCAGCTTCACATGACATATAGCGAGGGAGGCACTTCAACCGACCATTGGTCCAAAACCAATGGTGTTAGCTCCACAATGGGTGTAAAAATCGGGGTTGAAGCCAAAATACTGGGATTTGAAAAAGTTTCGGCGGAATGGTCCTTATCAACAACATCCTCCTTTTCTGACACCGTGGGGGAAAGCACCTCGATCAACTCCACAGTATCCAACTCCTCGTGGTATACACTTAGCGTCCCGGCCAAGACCATCTATGCCATGAAGGGAACCGTCTACCAGAGTACTGCTTGCTTTCCCTATACTGTAACCTTTAAGAATCCCTATGACGGCAAACTCTTTTACATGACCGGGCAGCTTGACAATGCCACATCGGTTTCCACCTATACCCAATGGCTTGATATAGGTTATGTTGATGATGATGGTAATAACATTATCTATGATAAATACAAAGGTGATTATGGACCCTATAATTCTTTACAAGCTAATTTTTCAACACCAACTACAAAATCTGAAACCCCGGAAGTTTTTATCCTCAATACCAGGGCAAGCCTTGGTATCGATTCCATAACTATTCCCATGAATGATCCAGGATGGGTTATGTCCGCCGAGGAAATTGCTTTCAGACAG